>NZ_JBKGTW010000005.1:0-101243 GCF_046546535.1 Neisseria sp. WLZKY-1 | reverse complement strand
TGCTACGAATAGCTCAATCAGTTTGTTTTGTTTGTACTGACTCAGACGACTTTTTCTCATAAGGAAAATTCTAACTTAAACGGAATCTCCTGAGTTATCTAGGACAGCCCCATAATTTTTACGGACAGAAGCTGACCGAGCGTGAAATTCTGGTAAAAATGAACAAACAGGAATTACAAGCTTCGTTTGACGATATGCAGCGCATATTGCCTGAGATGGGCTTTCAGGCAAGAGGTTATGCTTTGTCTTTCGAGCAGCTGCGGCAGTTGAAAATTCCCGTAATCGTTTATCTGAGATACCGCAGGTATGATCATTTTTCTGTATTGCGCGGCATAAACGGCAATACCGTATTGCTGGCCGATCCGTCCTTAGGTCATGTATCTGTGAGTAAAGAACAATTTCTAGCTGCGTGGAATACGCGCAGCGGTACGTTATCGGGAAAAATTCTTGCAGTTGTACCAAAAAACAACGTAGCATCAAACCATGGTTTTTTTACCCGCAATCTGCACAGACAAACGGAAATGGCGGTAGGTTTGCTTCAGATAGGAGAGCGTTATTAGGTTTTTTCATTACTGATTTTTTCAGACTGCTTGGATATTAAATACCCCGAAACCGGCAGGTTTCGGGGTATTGGTCGTCTGAAAGCGGCGGTTTACATTCTACTCAGTTCGCGTTGCAGCGCCTGGATGTTTTGCTGGCGGTCTTGGATGCTGGCGGTGAGCTGGCTGGCGCGGTTTTGGTTTTTCTGGGCGCGGGCGGTGCTCAGTTCGTTTTGCGCCAGATTGAGCGCTTGGCGCTCGTTGGCCAGCTCCTGTTCCAAGATGGTGCGGCGGCCGCTGCTGCCGGAGGGGCGGGGCAGAAGGGCGGCGTCGGCGGCTTGCAGGGGCGGGGCGTTGCGTACAGGGGCCGCGGAGGCTTTGTTGACGGAAACACGCCTTGTCGCATTGGGGGTGTCTTGGCGGGCGGCAAACTGCTGCGGCGCGCTGCGCGGGACGGGCAGGCTGGAATAGCTGCCGATTTTGGGTAGGTCGGACGCGCGGCAGCTGGGGGAGGGGCGGGAGGTGTAGACGGTAACGCCGCCGACGCTGCATTCGTAGACTTTGGCTTCGGCCGCGCCGGAGAATGCGGCGGCGGCAAGGGTGAGGGTGAGGGTGAGGGTGCTGGGTTTCATGGTGTTTCGTTTCGTCATTCGGATATTCCCCGTAGTTCTTCTTCGACGGCGAGCAGGATGCTTTCGAGTTCTTCCTGCCAGGCAAGCCAGTTTTCTTCCATTTGTCCTAATTTTACTTTGGTTTGCGCCAGTTGGCTAAGGGTTTGCTGCAATTTGCCTTTGTTTTCTTCGTTGTAGGCGTTTTCCTGTACCAAAAATGCTTCACAGGCCGTCTGAATTTCGCTGAGGGCGGCGATTTCTTTTTCGGCTTGGTCGATTTTCTGTTGCAGGGGTTTGCCGCGTTTGGCTTTTTCCTGGCGGATTTGCGCTTCGAGTCGTTTGCTGTCTTTGCGGTTTTGGTTTTGCGCGGAGGCGGCGGGCGAGGCGGCGGCGTTTTCGCGGGCGAGGCGGTAGCGGCGGTAGTCTTCCAAATCGCCGTCGAAGGTTTTCAGACGGCCTTCTTCGATGAGGAGGAAGCTGTCGGTGGTGGCTTCGAGCAGGCTGCGGTCGTGGGAGACGGTGATGAGTGCACCTTGGAAGCTTTGCAGGGCGAGGGTGAGGGCGTGGCGCATGTCGAGGTCGAGGTGGTTGGTGGGTTCGTCGAGCAGCAGCAGATTGGGTTTCTGCCAGACGAGCATGGCGAGGGCGAGGCGGGCTTTTTCGCCGCCGGAGAAGGGGGCGGTGTTTTGCAGGGCGGCATCGCCGGTGAAGTTGAAGCCGCCGAGGAAGTTGCGGATGTCTTGTTCTTTGGCTTCGGGGGAGAGTGTTTGGATGTGCCACAGGGGGCTTTGGTCGGGGCGCAGGGTGTCGAGCTGGTGTTGGGCGAAGTAGCCGATGTTGAGTTTTTCGGCACGGACGATGCCGCCGGCAATCAGGGGCAGGCTGCCGGCCAGTGTTTTGATGAAGGTGGATTTGCCGCTGCCGTTGACGCCCAAAAGGCCGTAGCGGGCGCCGCTTTCGAGGGAGAGGGAGATGCCGCGCAGGATGGTTTCGCCGTTGTAGCCGAGATCGGCTTTTTCGAGTTTGAGCAGGGGGTTGGGCAGGTGTTCGGGGGTGTCGAAGCGGAAGGAGAAGCCGCTGTCGAGGTGGGCGGGGGCGATGCGTTCGAGCCGGTCGAGGGCTTTCATGCGGCTTTGTGCCTGCACGGCTTTGGTGGCTTTGGCTTTGAAGCGGTCGATAAAGGATTGCAGGTGTTTGATGTGTGCCTGCTGTTTGGCGTAGGCAGCCTGCTGTTGGGCGAGGCGGCGGGCGCGTTCGCTTTGGTAGAAGTCGTAGTTGCCGCCGTAGAGGGTGAGTTTGCGGCCGGAGAGTTCGACGGTTTGGGTCGTGGCGGCGTTGAGGAAGTCGCGGTCGTGGGAGATGATGATTTGCGTGCAGTGCAAGGAGGAGAGGTGGTTTTCCAGCCAGAGGACGGTTTCCAAATCGAGGTGGTTGGTGGGTTCGTCGAGCAGGAGCAGGTCGGCGCGGCACATCAGGGCTTGGGCGAGGTTGAGGCGCATGCGCCAGCCGCCGGAGAAGGATTTGACGGGGCGGCCGTGTTCTTCTTGGGCGAAACCGAGGCCGCTGAGGAGTTTGGCGGCGCGGGCGGGGGCGGTGTAGGCGTCGATTTCTTCGAGTTTGGCGTGGCATTCGGCCTGTTTCATGCCGTCGTTTTGCGCTTCGGCTTCCTTTAAGGCCGTCTGAAAAGCCTGCAATTCTTTGTCGCCCTGCAAAACGTAATCCAGCGCGGAGGTGTCGAGGGCGGGGGTTTCCTGGGCGACGGAGGCGGTTTTCCAGTGCGGCGGCAGGACAATGTCGCCGCTATCCTGCGCGATTTCGCCTTTTATCAGGGCGAACAGGCTGGATTTGCCGCTGCCGTTGCGCCCGATCAGGCCGATGCGTTTGCCGGGAGGTATGGTGAGGTTGGCTTGCTCGAGCAGCAGTTTGCTGCCGCGTTGCAGGGTGAGGTTTTTCAGTTCGATCATGAGGAGGCGGGCGGAAAAAGGCGGCATTTTAGCCGTTCCGCGCGGCGGCCGAAACATTCGTTTCAAATTCATCAAAATGGCGCGTATAATGCCGCCGTTTTTCGCCAACGGTTTTTTAAGGAACCAAACATGAGCATTCAAGAGCAAATCAAAGAAGTGGTTACCACCCATCCCATCGTGCTGTTTATGAAGGGCACCAAACAGTTTCCGCAGTGCGGCTTTTCTTCGCGCGCGGTGCAGCTGCTGAACGCGGCTGGTGCGCAATACGTTACCGTTAACGTGTTGGAAAACCCCGAAGTGCGCCAAGGCATCAAGGAATACAGCGACTGGCCGACCATCCCGCAGCTTTATGTCAACGGCGAATTCGTCGGCGGCGCGGACATTTTGCAGGAAATGTACGAAGCGGGCGAATTGCAGGAGCTGGTGGCCGCGAAGTAATCCGGATTCAGGTATCGAGGCCGTCTGAAACCCGTTTCAGACGGCCTTTTGCGGTAGCGGCGGGGCAGTTTCCCCGTCGCACCAAGGCCGCAGCAGCGCCCCGCGCGGGCTTTCTTTTCACAATAACCATATATAAAAGGACACAAAAATGAGCGACCAACCCTGGCTCACCACCCTTATCACCGACACGCCGCAGGCCGGTTTCGAACTGGCCGTTACCCTCAGCCGCCGCGGCGTGAAAACCACCCAGCCCGATGTCGAAGTGCTGAAAAAGCTGCGTTCGGTTTATGCCAATGATGCCGACAGCCTCACCGCCGCCTCGCAGGTAATCGCCATCAACTTCCAAACCATCGCTGCCGCCAACAACTACTGGCGCGGCTAAAGCCAAACGGCAGAGGCCGTCTGAAAGCGCCGCCGCGTTTTCAGACGGCCTTTTCTCGTCTGCAAAAAACTGTTAAGGTTGCGCCGTGCTGCGGCAACGCGGCATCCATAAGAAAAACCGTTTTAGGAGAACCAACATGGCGTACAGCTACATCCCCGCAGCCGGTCTGCAAATCGACTCCCATCTCTACCGTTTCATCAGCGAAAACCTTCTGGCGAACCATCCCGACGTTCAGGCCGAAGCCTTCTGGCAGGGCTTTGCCGAACTCGTCGGACGCTTCGCCCCGCGCAACCGCGAACTCTTGGCAAAACGCGACGAAATCCAAGCCAAAATCGACCAATGGCACAAAGAACACGGCCTCAGCGACGCCGCGGCCTACCACGCCTTCCTCAAAGACATCGGCTATCTTGCCGACGAACCCGCCCCCTTCACAATCGCCACGCAAAACGTTGACCGCGAACTGTCCGAACAGGCCGGCCCCCAGCTCGTCGTCCCCATCAACAACGCCCGCTACGCCCTCAACGCCGCCAACGCCCGCTGGGGCAGCCTCTACGACGCCCTTTACGGCACAGACGCGATAGACCAAAGCGGCAGCCTCGCCCCCGGCAAAACCTACAACCCGCAGCGCGGCGAAGCCGTTATCGCCTTCGCCCGCGATTTCCTCGACCAAAGCCTGCCCCTCGAACACGGCAGCCACAAAGACGCCGCCCTGTATTACGTCGGCGCAGGCCGTCTGAAAGTGCGCCTGATCAACGGCAGCGAAACCGGCCTCAAATCGCCCGAACTCTTTGCCGGCTACAACGGCGGCGAAGCCGCGCCGACCTCGCTCCTCTTCCTGCACAACGGCCTGCACATCGACATCCTCATCGACAAAACCAGCCCCATCGGCAGCCAAGACCCCGCAGGCATCAAAGACATCGTCCTTGAAGCCGCCCTCTCCACCATCATGGACTGCGAAGACTCTGTTGCCGCTGTCGACGGCGAAGACAAAGCCCTCGTCTACGCCAACTGGCTCGGCCTGATGCGCGGCACACTCGAAGAAAGCGTCGAGAAAAACGGCAAAACCTTCGTCCGCCGCCTCAACCCCGACCGCCAATACACCAAGCCCGACGGCAGCGGCACCTTCACCCTGCCCGGCCGCTCGCTGCTCTTCATCCGCAACGTCGGCCACCTGATGACCACCCCCGCCGTGCTGGATGCCGAGGGCAACGAAATCCCCGAAGGCATCCTCGACGGCGTCATCACCGCCCTCACCGCCCCCTTCGACTTCGCACGCAGCGAAAACAAAAACAGCCGCAGCGGCTCCGTGTACATCGTCAAACCCAAAATGCACGGCCCCGAAGAAGTGCGCTTTGCCGACGAACTCTTCGCCGCCATCGAAGACCTCTGCCGCCTGCCGCGCCACACCCTCAAAATGGGCATCATGGACGAAGAGCGCCGCACCTCCGCCAACCTCGCCGCCTGCATCCTCGCCGCCGCCGACCGCACCGTCTTCATCAACACCGGCTTCCTCGACCGCACCGGCGACGAAATGCACACCTCCATGCACGCCGGCGCCATGATCCGCAAAGGCGACATGAAAACCAGCCGCTGGATCGCCGCCTACGAAGCGGGCAACGTGCAAACCGGCCTGCAATGCGGCCTGAGCGGCAAAGCGCAAATCGGCAAAGGTATGTGGGCGATGCCTGATTTGATGGCCGAAATGCTCAAACAAAAAATCAGCCACCCCAAATCCGGCGCCACCACCGCCTGGGTGCCATCGCCCACCGCCGCCACCCTGCACGCCCTGCATTACCATCAGGTAAACGTCTTCGACGTACAGCGCGAACTGGCCGCCGCCCCCGCCGCCGACTACCTGCCCGACCTGCTCGCCATCCCCGTCGCCGCCGACACCAATTGGAGCGACGAAGAAAAACGGCAGGAACTCGACAACAACTGCCAGGGCATCCTCGGCTACGTCGTGCGCTGGGTGGAACAGGGCGTCGGCTGCTCCAAAGTGCCCGACATCCACAACGTCGGCCTGATGGAAGACCGCGCCACCTTACGCATTTCCAGCCAGCACATCGCCAACTGGCTGCTGCACGGCATCGTTTCCGCCGCCGAAGTGCGCGCCGCCCTCGAACGCATGGCCGCCGTCGTCGACCGGCAAAACGCAGGCGACCCCGCCTACACCCCGATGGCCGGACGCTTCGACACCTCCCCCGCCTTCCTCGCCGCCTGCGACCTCGTCTTCAAAGGCACCGAACAGCCCAACGGCTACACCGAACCCCTGCTGCACCACTGGCGGCGCGTCGCCAAAGCGGCAAAGTAGGGCAGGGTGCTTTCAGAAACGTTATCCCCGCGAAAAGGGGAACGGTCTCATCAGTAGGCTGTGCCGCCCAGCGATGCACGCGGTTTTATGTTTCCTGCTTTGCAAATGCTAAGGCCGTCTGAAAAAAACCAAAGCAGCAAAAAGGCCGTCTGAACGGGAAAACCCTTTTCAGACGGCCTCAAACCCGTTAAGGCCGTCTGAAACCGAAACGCCAACAAAGTTGAAGTGCGGCCGCCGAATCCGACCAACCACCAAAAAAGGAATCCCCATGCTCTTAGGCGTCAACATCGACCACGTCGCCACCCTGCGCAACGCGCGCGGCACGGTCTACCCCAGCCCGCTCGAAGCCGCCCTGCTGGCCGAAACCCACGGCGCGGACTACATCACCCTGCACCTGCGCGAAGACCGCCGCCACATCCGCGACGACGACGTCGCCGCCATCGCCCGCGCCGTACGCACCCACATCAACCTCGAAATGGCGCTCACCCCCGAAATGCTCGACCACGCCCTAGCCGTGCGCCCGCGCGACGTGTGCATCGTCCCCGAAAAACGGCAGGAAATCACCACCGAAGGCGGCCTCGACGTCCTGGCGCAGCAGCAGAAAATCGCCGACTACACCCGCACGCTCGCCGAAGCGGGCATCCGTGTCTCCCTCTTTATCGACGCCGACGAAGCGCAAATCCAAGCTGCCGCCGACCTAGGCGCACCCGTAATCGAACTGCACACCGGCGCCTACGCCGACGCCGCAAACCACAACGAACGCGCCCAAAGGCTCGCGCAAATCGAAGAAGCCGCCTACTTCGCCTCCGAACGCGGCCTGATTGTCAATGCCGGCCACGGGCTGAACATCCACAACGTCACCCCCGTCGCCAAAATCCTCCCCATCGCCGAACTCAACATCGGCCACGCCCTCATCGCCCAAGCCCTCTTCATCGGCCTGCCCGCCGCCATCGCCCAAATGAAAGAAACCATGCACCGCGCCCGCAGCGCCGTGTAAGCCCCTGCGGCAGAGGCCGTCTGAAAGCCTGCAAGGGCGGTGTGCAAGGCATTGGAGCGGCGTATGCGCATTTGCGATACCGCCATCCGCAAAAAAAGGCCGTCTGAAAGCCTTGAATCGGGATTTTCAGACGGCCTTTTGATGGGCGCGTTCAAACCCTTTGCCGCGTGGCTGACGCAGAACGGAAACCGCGTGCGTTGGCGGCACATCCTGCTAGGGTCTGTTGGCAATCAGCTTGCGAGACGGTTTTTTGAGTAAAAAATGCTCGAATGCAAGGAAAAAAGCACAGCAATCTTGGACACCTGCGGGCATTTTTGATGCGGCAGGCGGGAAAAATACCGCCGCAAGGCTGATTGTCAACAGATCCTACAACGGCAGAGGCCGTCTGAAAGCACGTTTTGCCCTTTCTTTCAGACGGCCTCAAAGCCGTATTACGCGCCGAACAATGCGCCGTAATCGCTTTCCTGTTTGCGGTAGGGTAGGCGGATGTCGACGCGGTAGATGCCGATGTCGTCGAGCGCGGACAGTTCCAGCTCGGCGTCTTTGTCGTACATGATGTCCAGGCGCTCTTGCAGGTTTTTCAGCGCCATCGAGTTGCCGCGGTGCGCTTTTTGCGTGTTTTCCATGTTTTCGTGCGGCGTGTAGGGATTTTCGATGCGGATATACAGCCAGTGTCCCTGCAAGGCGGTTTTTACCACGATATTGCCGGGGCGGGCGGTGGTTTCCACGCCGTGGAAAACGGCGTTTTCCAGCAGCGGCTGCAACAGCAGTTGCGGCGTTTCCGCGTCGTCGGGCGCTTCGTGCAGCCACTCGACCTGCACGCGGTGCGGCCCCATGCGGATTTGTTCAATGGCGATGTATTCCTGCGCCCATTCGATTTCCTGTCCCAGCGTGCTGAACTGGTTGCCCTCGCGCAGCTGGGCGCGGAACAGGTTGGCGAGGTTTTCCAGCAGGGTTTCCGCGTCATACGGACGCAGGCGGATGAGGCTGATGGCGGCGTTGAGGCTGTTAAAGAGAAAATGCGGGCGGATGCGGGCGGTGAGCGCGGTGAGCCGCGCTTCGGAAACGGCGGGCGACAGGGCGCGCAGGCGGTTGGCCTCGAAATACATGGCAAAGAGCACGCCTACGGTGTAGATAACCAAATGCTGCACGAAATGGGTGCGCTCGCCCAATATGACGAAATCGACGACGAAAAGCTGCACCAGGCAAAACAGCAGGTTGAGCGCTGCTCCCTGCGGATGGCGGACGAGATAGCGGTCGGTGAAATAACCGGTAACGGCGTTGGCCGTCACCAGCGGCACGAGCCAGGCGGCGTGCTGCCACACCAGCATCCCATAGGGCGCGCCGCTGCCGGAAATCAGCGGCAGCAGCAGCACGCCGGCGGCGCAGAAAAAGAAAATCCGCGCGGCGGTGCCTAAATTGCGCATGTCGGGAACGGCGAACCAGGCGTTTATTTGACGTATAATGTGCATTTCTTAATAGAAATTTGACTGACAAAACCCGTGCATTATATATGTTTCGGCACTCCGGGCTATACATTCAAACCCCTGATTGGGATAAGTCAGATTCTCCCGCCGCAAAGCGGCAGGGCTTCAACCTTCAAGGAAATATTTGATGAACAGCAACAAAACATGGTCGGGAAGATTCGGCGAACCGGTTTCGGAATTGGTAAAGAAATACACCGGTTCGATAGATTTTGACAAACGTCTGGCCGAATGGGATATCCAAGGCTCGCTGGCGCACGCGCAAATGCTGCACCGGGCAGGCGTGTTGTCGGACGAAGACACCGCCGCCATACGGCAGGGCATGGAAGAAATCCTCGCCGAAATTGCAGCGGGCAAAATGGCCTGGTCGCTTGATTTGGAAGACGTGCACATGAACATCGAGCGCCGCCTCACCGACAAAATCGGCGACGCGGGCAAACGCCTGCACACCGGCCGCAGCCGCAACGACCAAGTCGCTACCGACATCCGCCTGTGGCTGCGCGACCAGATCAGCATCATCCGCAGCCTGATACGCGACCTTCAGACGGCCTTAATCGAGCTGGCCGAGCAACACGCCGATACCGTGATGCCCGGTTTTACCCATCTGCAAGTCGCCCAGCCCGTGAGCTTCGGCCACCATATGCTGGCCTATGTGGAAATGCTCGGCCGCGACGACGAACGCATGGCCGACTGCCGAGGCCGCGTCAACCGTATGCCCTTGGGCGCGGCCGCGCTGGCGGGCACAACCTATCCGATTCGGCGTGAGATTACCGCCGAAATCTTGGGTTTTGAGCAAATCTGCCAAAACTCCCTCGATGCCGTATCAGACCGCGATTTTGCCGTCGAGTTCGCCGCCGCCGCCTCGCTGGTGATGGTGCACTTGAGCCGCCTGTCGGAAGAATTGATTTTGTGGATGAGTCCGCGTTTTGCCTTTATCGACATTGCCGACCGCTTCTGCACCGGCTCGTCCATCATGCCGCAAAAGAAAAACCCCGACGTGCCCGAACTCGTGCGCGGCAAGTCCGGCCGCGTCATCGGCCACCTTATCGGACTGATTACGCTGATGAAATCTCAGCCTCTGGCCTACAACAAAGACAATCAGGAAGACAAAGAGCCGCTGTTTGACACGGTTGACACGCTTATCGACACATTGCGGATTTACGCCGACATGATGCGCGGCGTAACGGTAAAACCGGAAAACATGCGCGCAGCCGTGATGCAGGGCTTTGCCACCGCCACCGACCTGGCCGATTATCTGGTGAAAAAAGGTATGCCCTTCCGCGACAGCCACGAAGTCGTCGCCCAAGCCGTGCGCCATGCCGACCAAAGCGGCGCAGATTTGAGCGAACTGCCGCTGGAAGTATTGCAGGGTTTCAGCAGCTTGATTTCAGACGACGTGTACCAAGTGCTCACGCCCGAAGGCAGCCTCGCCGCCCGCAACCATCTGGGCGGCACCGCACCCGAACAGGTGCGTTTCCAAGCCGAACGCTGGCGCAGGCTGCTGGAAAAGGCCGTCTGAAAAGCAGGTTTTTCGTCGCCGCGTATAGAGGCCGTCTGAAAACATTGCGAAAATAGCGGTTGCCCGCCGCACGGCTTAACCGTATAATGCGCAGCTTCACGGAAAGGTGGATGAGTGGTTGAAGTCGCACGCCTGGAAAGCGTGTATACGTGAATAGCGTATCGAGGGTTCGAATCCCTTCCTTTCCGCCACATTCGAAAGACAAGCCGTCCGGCTTGTCTTTTTTCAGGTTTCAGAAACGCCGCGCCCGCGGCCGCACCCAAGCATATCCGCATCACCAATCAAACCGGTATTCTCCAAAACAGCAACCCGATAAAAACGCATACGCCGATACGCGCCGCCGCGCGCCTTTGCCTTTTAACTTCGCTTTCAGACGGCCGCAAAGGCCGCTTTCTCCAACCCGACCAAACCCAGTCCTATGCACGTCTCCGAACTACAAACCCAACACATCTCCAAACTGCTCGAACAGGCCGAACAACTCGGCATCGAAGGCGCCAACCGCCTGCGCAAACAAGACCTCGTCTTCGCCATCGTGCGCCAGCTGATGCAGCAGGGACTAGACTTCACCTGCTCGGGCACGCTGGAAATCCTGCCCGACGGCTTCGGTTTCCTGCGCAGCGCCGACACCTCCTACCTCGCCGGCCCCGACGATATTTACGTATCACCCAACCAAATCCGCCGCTTCAACCTGCACACCGGCGACACCATCGAAGGCACCGTGCGCGTGCCGAAAAACGACGAACGCTACTTCGCCCTAGTGCACCTCAACACCATCAACGGCGACCATCCCGAAGTGTGCCGCCACAAAATCCTGTTTGAAAACCTCACGCCGCTGTTTCCCAACAAACAGCTCAAGCTCGAGCGCGACATCAAATCCGAAGAAAACATCACCGGCCGCGCCATCGACCTGATTTCCCCCATCGGCCGCGGCCAGCGCGCGCTCTTGGTTGCCCCGCCCAAATCGGGCAAAACCGTGATGCTGCAAAACATCGCCCACGCCATTACCGCCAATTATCCCGAAGCCGAACTGATCGTATTGCTGATTGACGAGCGTCCCGAAGAAGTGACCGAAATGAGCCGCTCCGTGCGCGGCGAAGTGGTGGCCTCTACCTTTGACGAACCGGCAACGCGCCATGTGCAGGTGGCCGAAATGGTGATTGAAAAAGCTAAGCGCATGGTCGAACACAAAAAAGACGTGGTCATCCTGCTCGATTCCATCACCCGTCTCGCCCGCGCCTACAACACCGTTGTCCCCACCTCGGGCAAAATCCTCACCGGCGGCGTCGACGCGCACGCGCTGCACCGCCCCAAACGCTTTTTCGGCGCGGCACGCAACATCGAAGAAGGCGGCTCGCTCACCATCATCGCCACCGCGCTGGTGGAAACCGGCAGCCGCATGGACGACGTGATTTACGAAGAATTCAAAGGCACGGGCAATATGGAGCTGCACCTCGACCGCCGCATGGCTGAAAAACGCCTGTTCCCCGCCATCAACATCAACAAATCCGGCACCCGCCGCGAAGAACTGCTCGTGCCCAACGACCAGCTCCAACGCATGTGGCTGCTGCGCAAATTCCTGCACCCGATGGACGAAATCGAAGCGGCCGAGTTTTTGGTCGACAAACTCAAAGCCTCGAAAGACAACAACGATTTCTTCGAACTGATGCGCGGCAAATAAAGCCGCCCGCCGCTTAAAGGCCGTCTGAAATGATTTTTCAGACGGCCTTTGTGTCATGAAGGACGTGCCGCGCAACCACACACACGGCTTGGTGCCTGTGGAAAATCATGCAGACAGACAAAAGGCCGTCTGAAAAAGCCGATTGGGGCTTTTCAGACGGCCTTTGGATGTGTCGGGTACTCGCTACCCGCCGCGTTTACCGCGCGTGCAGGGCATCGACATAGGCTACTTCGTCGCGGCTGCCGAGGACGACGGCGACGCGCTGGTGCAGCCCCTGCGGCTCGATGTCGAGTATCTGCCGCGCGGTATCGGAGGCCGCGCCGCCCGCTTCGCGCATAATCAGGCTCATGGGGTTGGCTTCGTACATCAGGCGCAGTTTGCCGGGCTTGGACGGGTCCCGCGCGTCCTGCGGATACATGAACACGCCGCCGCGCATCAGGATGCGGTGCACTTCGGCCACCATGCTGGCCACCCAGCGCATATTGTAATTTTTGCCGCGCGGCCCGGTTTCGCCCGCCAGCAGTTCGTCGATATATTGCCGCACGGGGGCGAACCAGTGGCGGCTGTTGGAGGCGTTGATGGCGAATTCCTTCGTCTGCGGCGGCACTTGCGGATTGCTCTGTGTGAGGATGAATTGGTTATCGGCGTTGAGCGTAAAGACGTTGACGCCGCGGCCGAAGGTGACAACCAGCTGGGTTTGCGGGCCGTAGAGCACATAGCCTGCGGCAAGCTGCTTACTGCCGCTTTGCAGGAAGGAGGCGGTGTCGAGCGCGCCTGCGGGTTTGGCGAGCACGGAGAATATCGTGCCGACGGAGATGTTGACGTCGATATTGGACGAGCCGTCGAGCGGGTCGAACAGCACGAGGTAGCGGCCGTCTGAAGCGCAGGCGACGAAGCTGTCTTCTTCTTCGCTGGCGAGACCTGCCACATGGGGATTGGCTTTGAGCGCGTTAATCAGGATGTCGTTGGCAATCACGTCGAGCTTTTTCTGCTCTTCGCCCTGGATATTGCCGCTGCCCGCCGTGCCGAGCACGCCCGCCAGTGCGCCGAGGCGCACTTGTGCGCCGATGTTCACGCAGGCGGCAGCTATGGTTTGCGCGACGCTGACCAGTTCGGCACTCAGGTCGTGTTGCGCGATCTGTTGTTGCAGGAATTCGGGGAAGGTAGTGTTCATGGCTTGATCCTTTGCTGTGGCCGTCTGAAAAAGGCCGTCTGAAAACGAAAGCTGCGGTTTATACCCGTTTCAGACGGCCGCAACAAGCGCGGTTTTGCCCGTATGGCCGTCTGAAAGGCGGGGAGGCGAAAATTCTTGGAAAAAAATCGCGCGCCATTTAGAATACGCCGTTTTTCGCGGCGCAGGCGCCGCGGCCGTTTTTTCCACACGAGACAAGGACAGAACCATGATTGGATTAGCCTACGCCGCCGATGCCGTGCAACAGCCCGGCGCCCTGATGAAGTTTGCACCCCTCGCGCTGATTCTGGTGGTGTTTTACTTCCTGATTATGCGGCCGCAGCAAAAGAAATTTAAAGCCCATCAGGAAATGCTGGCCGCATTGAAAGTTGGTGACAAAGTGCTGCTGGCCTCGGGCTTCGCCGGCAAAATCACCAAAACCGGCGAAAAATTCTTCACGGTGGAAATCGCCCGCAATGTCGAAGTGCAGGTCGAACGCAACGCCGTGGCCGCGAAAAACCCCGAATAAGCCGTTTCTTTCCGATAAGGCCGTCTGAAAACACCGCTTGCGGTTGCAGGCATCAGACGGTTTTCCCTTTGAAGGTTTGATTATGAACCGTTATCCCCTGTGGAAATATCTCCTGGTCACAGCCGTGCTCGCGCTGGGGCTGCTCTACACCATACCGAATTTCTACGGCGACACGCTGGCGGTGCAGGTGTCCACCAACCGCCAGTCGCTCGCCATCGACAGTCGCACGGAAGCGCGCGTTGCCCAAGCGCTCAAAGCGGCGGGCATTGCCGACGATGGCATGTTTATTGCCGAGGGCTCGCTCAAAGTGCGTTTCAAAGACTCGCAAACGCAGATGAAAGCCCGCTCCGTGATTGAAAACGCGCTGGGCGAAGGCTATATCACGGCTTTGAACCAAATCGCCAACACGCCCGAATGGATGGCAAAAATCGGCGCGAAACCGATGTTCCTCGGCCTCGACCTGCGCGGTGGCGTGCACTTCACCATGCAGGTGGACATGAAGGCGGCGATGCAGAAAACCTTCGAGCGCTACGCGGGCGATATCCGCCGCGAGTTGCGCAAAGAGAAAATCCGCAGCGGCCAGATTGCCGTCAACGACAACAGTTTGGCCGTGCCCTTCCAAGACGCGGCCGAGCTGGAAAAAATCCTGCCGCAGCTACAGCGCCTGTTTCCCGAAGCTACCCTCACTTCCGACGGCAGCCGCTTGATTCTCACCCTGTCCGAACAGGCAATCGCCAATATCCGCAAGCAGGCCGTCGAGCAGAACATCACCACCCTGCATAACCGCGTCAACGAATTGGGCGTGGCCGAGCCGGTGATCCAGCAGGCGGGTGCCGACCGCATCGTCGTCCAACTGCCCGGCGTGCAGGACACCGCCAAGGCCAAAGACATCATCGGCCGTACCGCCACGCTGGAAGTGCGCATGGTCAATGAAGACCAGTCGGCCTTCTTTGCCGCGCTCGAGGGCAATGTGCCCGAAGGCTACGAGCTGCTGAAAACCGCCGGCGAGCAGCCCGCCCAACTGCTGCTGAGCAAACAGGTAGAGCTGACCGGCGACAATATCGACGACGCGCAGGCCGGACAAAACGACCGCGGACAGCCTGGCGTCAACGTCAGCTTCAACAACTCCGGTGCCGTCATCTTCGCCGATCTCACCCGTAACAACGTCGGCAAACGCATGGCGATGGTGCTGGTGGAGCAGGGCAAGGCCGAAGTCGTGACCGCGCCGGTTATCAACGAGCCGATTCCCAACGGTAAAACCATCATCTCAGGCAGCATGAGCCGTGCCGAAGCCGAAGACATTGCACTGCTGCTGCGCGCCGGTTCGCTGGCCGCGCCGATGGAAATCGTCGAAGAGCGCACCATCGGTGCTTCGCTCGGTGCGGAAAACATCAAAAAAGGTATGGATTCGACGCTGTGGGGCTTTGTCGTCGTAGCCGTGTTCATGGTGGTCTACTACCGCCTGATGGGCGTTTTCTCGGTGATTGCACTGGTGTCCAACCTGCTGCTTTTGGTGGCCGCGCTCTCCTGGCTGGGTGCCACGCTCACTCTGCCCGGCATCGCCGCCATGGCGCTGACGCTGGGTATGGCCATCGACTCCAACGTATTGATTAACGAGCGTATCCGCGAAGAATTGCGCGACGGCGTCAAGCCGCAGGCCGCCATTGCCGAAGGCTACAAACACGCCTGGGACACCATCGTCGATTCCAACATCACCTCACTGATTGCCGGTATCGCCCTCTTGCTGTTCGGCTCCGGTCCCGTTCGCGGCTTCGCCGTGGTGCACTGCCTGGGCATTCTGACCTCGATGTTCTCGTCGGTGGTCGTGTCGCGCATGTTCGTCAACCTGTGGTACGGCCGCAAACGCAAGCTGCAAAGCATTTCCATCGGCGGCGACATCTGTCCCGCCGCCGCGGCAGACAAGGAGTAAACCAATGGAACTGTTCCGCTTCAAACGCGACATCCCGTTTATGAAATACGGCAAGCTCACCACCTTCATCTCGCTTGCCACCTTTATCCTCGCCGTCGTTTTCCTTGCCGTCAAAGGCTTGAATTTCTCGGTGGAATTCACCGGCGGCACGGTGATGGAAGTCGAATACGCCCAAGCGGCCGACGTCGACAAAGTGCGCACGGATCTCGACGCGCTCAATCTGGGCGACGTGCAGGTGCAAACCGTCAACAGCGACCGCCACCTGATGATCCGCCTGCCCAACAAAGCGGGCACCACCACCGCCCAGCTCTCCAACCAAACCATGGACATCCTGAAAAAAAGCGATGCTTCCGTGCAGCTGCGTCAGGTCGAATTCATCGGCCCGCAGGTCGGCGACGAGCTGGTGCACAACGGCCTGATTGCGCTGGGCATGGTGGTCGTCGGCATCATCATCTATCTGTCCATGCGTTTCGAATGGCGCTTTGCCGTGTCGGCCATCATCGCCAATATGCACGACGTCGTCATCATCCTCGGCTGCTTCGCCCTCTTTCAGTGGGAATTTTCCCTCACCGTGCTGGCCGGCGTGCTGGCCGTTTTGGGCTACTCGGTGAACGAATCGGTGGTGGTGTTCGACCGTATCCGCGAAAACTTCCGCAAAAGCACCATGCGCAACCACAGCGTGCCCGAAGTGATCGACAACGCCATCACCGCCACCATGAGCCGTACCGTCATCACCCACGGCTCGACCGAGGCGATGGTGCTCTCCATGCTCCTCTTCGGCGGCGCCGCCCTGCACGGCTTCTCGATGGCACTCACCATCGGCATCGTTTTCGGCGTCTATTCTTCCGTTCTCGTTGCCAGCCCGCTGCTGCTGCTGTTTGGCCTCAGCCGCGAAAACATCGCCCGCGTCAAAGAGAAAAAAGAAGAAGCCGTCGTCTGATTCAGACAAAGAGGCCGTCTGAAAACCGCTTTCAGACGGCCTTTATTCCATCCCGTCCCGCAACCGCCATATTCCGAGAGGCCGTCTGAAACCATGATCAGCAAACAAGAATATCTCGCCCAAGCCGCCGCCGGCTACAACCGCATCCCCCTCGTGCAGGAGCTGCTGGCCGACCTGGATACCCCGCTGTCCATCTACCTCAAACTCGCCAACCGCCCCTACACCTACCTGCTCGAATCCGTCGTCGGCGGCGAACGCTTCGGCCGCTACTCCTTCGTCGGCCTCGGCTCGAACACCTACATCAAAGCCTCCGGCCGCGAAATCAGCCTGTATGAAGACGGCGTCATTATCGAACAGCACAGGGGCAACCCGCTGGAATTTATCGAAGCCTTCCACAAGCGTTTCCACACGCCCGAAATCCCCGGTCTGCCGCGCTTCACCGGCGGCCTCGTCGGCTATTTCGGCTACGAAACCGTCTATTACTTCGAACACCTCGCAGGCCGTCTGAAACACCCCGTCAAAGCCGACCGCATCGGCGCGCCCGACATCCTCATGATGCTCTCCGAAGAGTTGGCCGTTATCGACAACCTCAGCGGCAAAATCCACCTTATCGTTTACGCCGACCCGGGCGAGGCCGACGCATACGAGCGCGCCCGCGCCCGCCTCGAAGACATCCGCGTCCAGCTGCGGCAAAACTGCGCCATCCCGCTTTCCCTGGGCAGCGACAAAACCGAAGCCGCTAGCAGCTTCGGCCAAGAACCGTTTAAAGCCTGTGTCGAAAAAATCAAAGACTACATCTGTTCAGGCGACTGCATGCAGGTCGTTCCCAGCCAACGCATGGGCATGCCCTTTGCCGACAGCCCGCTCTCGCTCTACCGCGCCCTGCGCACGCTCAACCCCTCACCCTATCTGTTTTATTACAATTTCGACGACTTCCACATCGTTGGCTCATCGCCCGAAATACTCGTGCGCCGCGAAAAAGACAAAGTCATCGTCCGCCCCATCGCCGGCACCCGCCTGCGCGGCGCCACGCCCGAAGAAGATGCCGCCAACGAACAGGATTTGCTGAACGACGCTAAAGAAATTGCAGAACACGTCATGCTCATCGACCTCGGCCGCAACGACGTCGGCCGCATCAGCCAAACCGGCCAAGTGCGCGTGACCGAAAAAATGACCGTCGAAAAATACTCGCACGTGATGCACATCGTTTCCAACGTCGAAGGCCGTCTGAAAGAAGGCGTCAGCAACATCGACATCCTCGCCGCTGCCTTCCCCGCCGGCACGCTCTCTGGCGCGCCCAAAGTGCGCGCGATGGAAATCATCGAAGAGCTCGAGCCCGAAAAACGCGGCATCTACGGCGGCGCAGTCGGCGTATGGAGCTTCAACAACGACATGGACCTGGCCATCGCCATCCGCACCGCCGTGATTAAAAACGGCACACTGCACGTGCAAAGCGGCGCGGGCGTCGTCGCCGATTCCGACCCCGAAGCCGAATGGCAGGAAACGCAAAACAAAGCCCGCGCCGTCATCCGCGCCGCACAGATGGTGCAGGAAGGGCTGGACAAATAGTTTCAGATGGCCTCAATACAGCTTGAGGCCGTCTGAAAACATTGCCGGCAACCTGCACCCGCCCCATCAAAAGAGATACGCAATATGAACCCGACTCCCATCCTCCCCCCCGCCATGCTCGGCATACTCGGCGGCGGCCAGCTCGGCCGTATGTTTGCTATTGCCGCCAAAACCATGGGCTACGGCGTCACCGTGCTCGACCCCGATCCGAACGCGCCTGCCGCCGCTTTTGCCGACCGCCATTTGTGCGCGCCGTTTGACGATGCGGCCGCGCTTGCCGAGTTGGCCAAATGCGCCGCCGTAACCACCGAATTTGAAAACGTCAATGCCGACGCAATGCGCAATCTGGCGCGGCACACCGTTGTCTCGCCAAGCGGCGACTGCGTGGCCGTGGCGCAAAACCGCATTTTGGAAAAAGCGCGCATCCGCGCCGCCGGTTTGCACACCGCGCCGTATCAGGCCGTCGAATCTTCAGACGGCCTCAACGAAGAGAGCGCCGCGCTGCTACCCGGTATTTTGAAAACCGCCACGCTGGGCTACGACGGCAAAGGCCAAATCCGCGTCAACACTTTGGACGAAGCCAAAGCCGCGTTTGCCCGATTGGGCGGCGTGGCGTGCGTGTTGGAAAAAATGGTGGATTTGCGCGGCGAGATTTCCGTCGTCGTATGCCGTCTGAACAGCGAAAACGTGCACACCTATGACCCGGCCGAAAACATCCACGAAAACGGCATCTTGGCTTATTCCGTTGTGCCCGCCCGTTTGAGTGCGGACATCCAGCAGCAGGCGCGGCAAATGGCCGTGCGCTTGGCCGACGAGTTGGACTATGTCGGCGTGTTGGCGGTGGAAATGTTTGTCGTCGGCGACACGAAAGAGCTGGTTGTCAACGAAATCGCGCCGCGCCCGCACAATTCCGGCCACCACACCATCGATGCCTGCGCCGCCAGCCAGTTCCAACAGCAAGTGCGCCTGATGTGCGGCCTGCCGCCTGCGGATACCCGTTTGCTTTCGTCCTGCTGCATGGCCAATATTTTGGGCGACGTATGGGGCGCAGACGGCAGCGAACCGAATTGGCTGCCGCTGCAAAGCGACGCGCGTGCCCATCTGCACCTTTACGGCAAAAAAGCCGCACGACTCGGCCGCAAAATGGGGCATTTCACCGTATTGGCCAACGATGCCGAGGCCGCATTTGCCCAAGCGCAAAAGCTGCACGGCCTGCTGAAAAACGCATAATCCGCGCCGCCGAGCCGTGTTTTGAAGGGCGCGGCAGCCGTGTTATATAATCGCCGCCGCCCGTTTTTCAGACGGCCTTTCTGCCTCGGAGGCCGTCTGAAATGCAAAGCACCGCCGTTTTACCCATCCCCGCAGGAATGCCATGGCTATCCTAACCGTACTGCGCCCCGCCGCATCGGCCGACTGCGCCGACATCTACCACGTCCACGAATACGCCGTCCAATACACCTGCCGCAGCAGCTACGACGCCACCGTCCTCGAAGCCTGGCGCGAACTGCTCGCGCCCGACAGCTATCTGGAAACGCTCTCCGACCCCAAACGCGAGCTGTGGGTGGCCGAATTCAAAGGCAACATACAGGGTTTCTTCCAGCTCGATTTGAAAGAGGCGCAGCTCGACGCTCTCTACGTCCATCCCTTCATGCACAACCAGGGGCTGGGCACCGCCCTGCTGCAACGCGCCGAAACCCTGGCCGAACAAGCCTCGCTGGGCTTTCTCAAACTCTACGCCTCCACCAACTCCGTCAGCTTCTACCGCCTCAACGGCTACGAATCGCTGGGCAAAGCCGTGCTGCCGCTCAACCCCTCCGTTTCCGTCGGCTGCGAACTGATGCGCAAAAACCTGTAACGCGGCACGCGGCCGCAAGCGGATAAGGTTTCAGACGGCCTCCGGGGCATCTGCTGCGCCAACCCTGCGCCGCCTGATGAAAACCAAACCCGTTCAGGCCGTCTGAAAGCCCGTTTCTCCTTTTCAGACGGCCTTTCCGCCCGAACCTCCGCCGCCGTGCAAAATCTGTATAATCCGCCTTCTTTTTCACACCCCGCACATTTTTTTCCCATGACCGCACACCTCCCCGCCGCCGCTTTTTCAGACGGCCTCTACAGCTTTCTCGCCGGCCTGTTCGCCCCGTCCGAATTTACCTCCCACCTGCTCGAAAGCAGCATCCGCCAGCCTTCGGGCTGGGTGGAGCTGGGCATCGCGCTGGCGCTGATGGCGGCAATGTGGCAGCTCTCCGAATGGCTGCTCAAACGCAGCATCCGCCCCGCGCTGGCCAAACACAACCTGCTGCGGCATATCGGCAGGCGCGTCCTCTGGCCGCTGCTGATGTGGGTGGTGGCGGCGCTGGTGCTGGCGGCGTGGAACGCCTTCGACCTGCGCTCCGTGTGGCTGCGCCTGCTGCTCTTGGCCGCCAACTGGATGTTCGCCATCCGCATCGTCATGGCCGTGCTCCATGCCGCGTTGCCCGACAAACCGTGGAGCGACCGCCTCGAACGCAGCCTGTCCGCCGTTTTGTGGTGCGCCTTCGTGCTGTGGGTGTCGGGCATCGACGACATCATCATCCGCTGGATGCAGGGGCTTGTTTTCTCCGTCGGCTCGGCCAAATTGAGCCTGTGGACGGTGAGCACCGGCCTGCTGTGGATAGGCGTGATACTGGTCTTCACCATGTGGCTGGCGCAGTTTGTGCAGGCGCGGCTGATGGCCAACACCCATCTGGATTTGAGCCTGCGCATCATGCTGTCCAACATCGTACGCATCGTGCTCATCGTCCTCTCCGTGCTGATCGCCCTGCCGCTGGTGGGCATAGACCTCACCGTGCTTTCCGTCTTCGGCGGCGCGCTCGGCGTCGGCATCGGTTTCGGCCTGCAGAAAGTGGCGAGCAACTACATCTCCGGTTTCCTTATCTTGGGCGACCGCTCCATCCGCCCCGGCGACCGCCTCACCGTCAACAGCTTCACCGGCTACGTCACCAAAATCACCTCCCGCTTCGTCGTATTGCGCAGCGGCGCGGGCACGGAAGCGCTGATACCCAACGAAACCTTTATCACCAACATGGTGATCAACGAATCCTACACCTCCAAAGCCCTGCGCCAGAGCATCGACATCCAAGTCTCCTACGACTCCGACATCCTGCGCGCCATGCAAATCATGACCGAAGCCGCCGCCAAACAAAGCCGCATCGACACTAGCGAAGGCAGCCGCCCCAAAGCCTACCTCACCGGCTTTGCCGCCGACGGCATCGACCTGCAGCTGGGCTTTTGGGTGAAAGACCCCGAAAACGGCTTCCTCGACCTCTTCTCCGCCATCCGCCTCGACATCTGGCAGCGCTTCAAAGAAGAAAATATCTCCTTCCCCTACCCCCAGCGCGAGGTACGCATCCTCAACGACCTCCCTCACACCGCAGGCGGACAGGCCGATGCGCAGACCAAGCAGCAGGAAAACGACCATGCCGTCTGAAAACCGCCCCGCCAAAGCGCCGAAAATCCCCATATCCGTCCTCGTCGTCCTGCACGACGGACACGGCAACGCCCTGCTGCTCGAACGTGCCGACCGCGCAGGCTTCTGGCAGTCCGTCACCGGCAGCCTCGAAGCGGGCGAAACCCCCGCCCAAGCCGCCCTGCGCGAAGTGTACGAAGAAACCGGCATTGCCCTTGCGCGCGAAAACCTGCGCGACTGGCAATACAGCACCGAATACGAAATCTACCCGCACTGGCGCCACCGCTACCCCGCAGGCGTCACCCGCAACACCGAACATCTCTTCTCCGCCCAAATCCCGCGCGACACCCCGATCCGCCTGAGCGAACACACCGCCTCCCTCTGGCTGCCCGCCGAAAAAGCCGCCGAAAAAGCCTTCTCCCCTTCCAACCGCGACGCCCTGCTGCGTTTCATATATAGTGAGCCAAAATAAAAAATCTACGGCGTTACTGTGCCTTAGCTCGAAGAGGGCGGTTTTCTACGGCATTGGAAATGCCAAGAAAACCTGCCCCGTACTACCTGTACTGTCTGCGGCTTGCAGCCTTGTATCTTTTTTATTTTGACTCACTATAGAAAAAGGTAGAAAAAGGCCGTCTGAAAACCTGCGAAACGGGTTTTCAGACGGCCTTTTGCTTGCTGGTTCGGAAGTGCTAATCCGTTGCCGCGTTGACGCTTTGCGGGTGGAGGGTGTGCAGCACTTGCGGGCTGATTTCGACGAGGAAGCCGCGTTTGCCGCCGTTGATGTAAATGGTGTCCAAATCCCAGATGCTGCGTTCGACGAAGACGGGCAGGGCGGTTTTTGTGCCGAAAGGGCTGGTGCCGCCGACGAGGTAGCCCGTCCATTTGGCGGCCTGCTGCGGGCTGGCCGGTTCGATGTGTTTCATGCCCAGTTGGCGGGCGAGGTTGCGGGTGGAGATTTGCCGGTCGCCGTGCATGAGGACGATGAGGCCTTTTTTGGCTTCGTTTTGCAGGACGATGGTTTTGACGACTTGGTGTTCGGGGACGCCCAGGCAGGCGGCAGAATGCGCCGTGCCGCCATGTTCTTCGTAGGGGTAGAGGCGGGGGGTGAAGGCGGCGCGGGCGGCGCGCAGGAAGCGGACGGCGGGGGTGACGGGGTAATCGGGTTTGCTCATGGTGCGGCTCGGGCGGCTGTTCCCGCCTGTATCCGTTCGGGGATTAATGCGGGACGGTATTTTTGATAAAGGGGTTTTCAGGCTTTGAGTTTGGCGGTGATAGCGGCGAACTCGGCGCGGTGGTCGGGGTGGATATAGGGTTTGAGCAGGCTGAGGTTGCGCAGCACGCCCAGGCGTTTGGTGTCTTCGGGCAGTTTGCCGCTGCGGCGCACGGAGCCGTGCAGGTCGAACCAGTATTTGGTGATGATCCACATGTTGAGGGCGAGGTTTTGCAGGTCTTCTTTGTCGGCCTGCAGGATGTCGGTGGCGGCGAGGTATTCGAGGTAGCGCAGGACGACGGGCGAGGCTTTGGCACGGGTGAATTCGTTGTAGTCGCCCAGAAGTTCGGCGTTGCGCGAGAGGAGGGCGTTGGTGTCGCTGAACAGGAAGCGGTAGTCCCACATGGTGGCGAAGATGCCGTCGAGGTAGGCGGCGACGTCGGACAGGTTTTGCGGGGCGTCGGCTTCGCGGATTTGCGCCATCATGGTGCTGCTGTAGCGGCGGTGGAGCTGGAGGATGATTTCGTCTTTGTTGCGGAAGTGGTAGTAGAGGTTGCCGGGGCTGATGCCGAGGTAGGCGGCGATGTGGTTGGTGGTGGTGGCGCGTTCGCTTTCTTCGTTGAAGAGTTTGAGGGCAGCGTCGAGGATGCGGTTGTAGGTGTTGGGGCGGGTTTCTTTGGTCATGGTTTTTTCCGTTCGGTTTGTTTGAGGCCGTCTGAAAGGGGTGTTTGGCGTTTTCACTTCGTTGAGGATTCGCTTTCAGACGGCCGCATGGCGATAGGGCTCGTGCACGGCTTGGAGTTTTGCCAGGCGCGCGCGTCTGACGGCTTCGGGTATCCGCGCGGGGTCGGTGCAGGAGGCGGCGACGGCGGCGGTGTCGGCTTCGTTGGCGGCAGACAGGAGGGCGAGCCAGTGCGCCATTTGCGGGTAGGGTTCGCGTTCCCTGCCCAGGCGTCCCTGCACGTCGGCCAGGCAGACGTTTAAGGCCGTCTGAAAACGGTCGGGGCGGCGAAAGGCGTCGGTGCGCTGCAAAACGTCGAGGGCGGTGTCAGAGCGCAGGGTTTTGACGCTGTGGAGGATGATGTGCCAACGGCAGACGAGTTCGGCCAACTCGGCGCAGGCTTTGGGTACGCGCCAGCGGCGGTTGACGGCTTGGACGGGTTTGACGCCCGCGATGTCGTGGCCGTGGTGGCGCGGCAGGATGTCGGGCGGGGTGAGGGCTTTGCCCAAATCGTGCAGCAGGGCGGCGTAGCGTTCGGGCAGGCTCAGTCCGAGGTCGGCGGCGCGTTGCAGGGTCATGAGTGTGTGGATGCCGCTGTCGATTTCGGGGTGGTGTTCGGCACGCTGCGGCACGCCGAAAAGGGCGTCGACTTCGGGCAGGATGATTTTGAGCGCGCCGCATTCGCGCAAAACTTCGATCATGCGGCGCGGCTGTTGTTCCATCAGTCCTTTGGCAAGCTCCTGCCAGACGCGTTCGGCAACCAGGGCGTCGGCCTCGCCGTCGGCAACCATTTGTTTCATCAGGGTCATGGTTTCTTCGGCAACGTTAAAGCCGTAGCGGGCGGCGAAGCGGGCGGTGCGCAGGATGCGCACGGGGTCTTCGGCAAAGGCGGGGGAGACGTGGCGCAGGATTTTGTCGCGCAGGTCGGCCTGTCCGCCGAAGGGGTCGATGATGCGGCCGTCTTTGTCCTGTGCCATGGCGTTGATGGTGAGGTCGCGCCGCATCAGGTCTTGTTCGAGGGTGACGCTTTTGTTGGCGTGGAAGGTAAAGCCTGCGTAGCCTTTGCCGGTTTTGCGTTCGGTGCGGGCGAGGGCGTATTCTTCGTGCGTTTCGGGATGGAGAAAGACGGGAAAGTCTCTGCCGACGGGCTGATAGCCCTGCGCCAGCATGGCTGCGGCGTCCGCACCAACGACCACCCAGTCGCGGTCTTTTACTGCCAATCCGAGCAGGGCGTCGCGCACCGCGCCGCCGACGAGATAGGTTTGCATGTTCTGCCCTTTGCTGATGCCCTTTGAGGGGGCGGATTATATGCGAAAGGCCGTCTGAAACGCACTTTCAGACGGCCTTCGTGCTGCCGTTTCAGACGGCCTTATGGCGGATTTCCCAACACTGGTGGATTTTTTTGTTGCGGAAATCGTCGGGTACGGATTGTTTGGAAATATCTTTGGTTTCATAGCGTTGGGCTACGGCTTCGTCCAGCGTGAAGCTGCGCAGGTTGTTGGAAAAATACAAAAGGCCGTCTGAATCGAGCAGGCTCATGGCGCCGTCGATGAGGCGGGCGTGGTCGCGCTGGATGTCGAGCGTGTCGGGCATTTTTTTGCTGTTGGAGAAGCTGGGCGGGTCCATCACGATGAGGTCAAACCGCTTGCCCTCCTGCGAGGCCGTCTGAAGGTATTGGAACACGTCGGCGCGGATGATTCGGTGCTGCGCGGCATCGATGCCGTTGAGCTCAAAATTGCGCTTTGCCCAATCAAGGTAAGTGTTGGACAAATCTACGGTTTCGCTGGATGCCGCGCCACCCGTTGCGGCGTACACGGTAAAGCTGCCGGTGTAGGAAAACAGGTTGAGAAAGCGTTTGCCCTCCGCGCTGTCGCCGACTTGTTTGCGTGTGTTGCGGTGGTCGAGAAACAGGCCGGTGTCGAGGTATTTGTCGAGGTTGACCCAAAACCTGCGTCCGTGTTCGGCCACAACAAAATCTTCGCCCGCGCGGCCGGTTTTTTCATACTGCTGCGCGCCCTTTTGCCGCTCGCGCCTCTTGAGGTGGATGTCGTTGGGCGAAAAACCGGTTACGAAAACAACGGCTTCGATAACCTGCGCGAGCCAGTCTTCGTATTCGTCATCCGCCATCAGCCAGCCGGTATCGTATTCCTGCAAATGGATTTGGCTGCCGTACACATCGACGGCAAAGGGAAACTGCGGAATGTCGCGGTCGTAAATGCGCCACGCTTCGAGGCCGTTGCGCCTAGCCCATTTCATCAGGTGTTTGATGTTTTTGCCCAAGCGGTTGGCAAAGGGGGTGATGTCGGTCATTTCAGACGGCCTTTCGTGCGGCAGGGTTGCAAAGGGCTTGATTTTACCGTAATTAACCCCGCCGCGCTTGACCGCGTCGCCCTGCGACTATATTATCCGCCATTCGCCTTTTTATCCGAAGCCATCGTCTACCAACCTAAGAATTTGATTGTTTACAGATTCTCAAACCGCCCCGATGGGCGCGTTTCTTTTGTCTTTTCCCTTGCGGAAAACGTATCTTGCAGGTTGTTGTCGATGTTAACCACAAGCCCAAGCCGCTTGCGACAACCCTGTACCGCCAATCCTCATTGACGTTACCCATCCGAGCTTCAGGCCGTCTGAAAACCTTGCAGACGGAAGCGTGTTGTTGTCTTTGAAGGATAGCCGTGTCTATTAAATTCTCCGATTTACACCTCGATAAAAACATTCTCTCCGCCCTGACCAGCGCGGGCTACGAAACGCCCACGCCGATTCAGGCGCAGGCCGTGCCGCTGGCGCTTGAAGGCCGCGACCTGATGGCCTCGGCGCAAACCGGCTCGGGCAAAACCGCCGCCTTTCTGCTGCCCACGCTGCAACGCTTGACCCGCCGCAGCGACAAACCCGGCAAAGGCGCGCGCGCCCTCGTGCTCACGCCCACGCGCGAATTGGCCGCCCAAGTGGAAAAAAACGCGCTCACCTACGCCAAAAACATGAAATGGTTCCGCACCGTCAGCATCGTCGGCGGCGCATCGTTCGGCTACCAAACCCGAGCATTGAGCAAACCGGTTGATCTGATTGTGGCCACGCCCGGCCGCCTGATGGACTTGATGAAAAGCGGCAAAGTCGATTTCGAGCGCCTCGAAGTGCTGATTCTCGACGAAGCAGACCGTATGCTTGACATGGGCTTCATCGACGACATCAAAACCATCGTCGCCGCCACCCCAAAAGACCGCCAAACCCTGCTGTTTTCCGCCACATGGGACGGCGAAGTCGGCAAACTCGCCCGCAGCCTGACCCAAAATCCCGAAATCGTCGAAATCGAACGCGTTGACGAGCAGGGCAAAATCGAAGAGCAGCTTTTGTACTGCGACGACATGCGCCACAAAAACCGCCTGCTCGACCATATTTTGCGCGATGCCAACATCGACCAATGCGTGATTTTCACTTCCACCAAAGCCATGACCGAAGTCATCGCCGACGATTTGTATGAAAAAGGTTTCGCCGCCAACTGCCTGCACGGCGACATGCCGCAGGGCTGGCGCAACCGCACGCTGATGGACTTGCGCAAAGGCCGCTGCAAAATCCTCGTTGCCACCGACGTCGCCGCACGCGGCATCGACGTGCCCACCATCACCCACGTTATCAACTACGACCTGCCCAAACAGGCCGAAGACTACGTGCACCGCATCGGCCGCACCGGCCGCGCAGGCCGCACCGGCATCGCCATCACGTTTGCCGAAGTCAACGAATATGTGAAAGTGCACAAAATCGAAAAATACATCGGCCGCAAACTGCCCGAGCTGACCATCGAAGGCATGGAGCCGACCCGTAAACGCAAAGCCGCAGGCGGCAAGCCCAAATCACGCGGCGGCTGGGGCGGCAAAGGCGGCTTCGACAAAGACAAAAAATTCGGCCGCCGCGAGGGCGGGTTTAAAAAAGAAGGCGGCTTCAAAAAACGCGACGGTTTCAAAGGCAAAAAACCGTCTGCCGCCAAACGCGGTTAAATTTAGCTGCTGATACGCCAAAGGCCGTCTGAAAGATGTTCAGACGGCCTTTTAGCTTGAAAATTAAGCAGCGTAGATTGGGTCGAGACCCAACAAAACTGTAAATTCATTGATATTGTCGGGTTTTCAACCCAAGCTACATTTCTTATTCATTGATACACAAAAGGCCGTCTGAAAACCGGATAACCCGTTTTCAGACGGCCTTTTGTCATATCAAAATATGTTTCAGACGGCCTAACGGCTCAAGTCGCGCATATCCTTCCAGCCTTTGTTGGTCTGCACCAGCGTTATGCTGCGGTTGCCGGGTTCCAGCAGGCTCTCCCAATCCTTGCCGCCCGCCTTAATCAGTTTAAACGCCCATTTTTCCGCGTCCAATTCGGCCTGATAAGACACTTCCGATACGGTGAAACCGTTGTCGGGCGTCGGCGTGGTGAACCAGTTGATTTTGCCGATTTTCTGTTTGCCGACGCAGAACAGCGGGCCGCGCGGCGTGCCGCGTGCCTGTGCCGCGCCTTTTTCGGTCAGCTCGAAAACGGCGGGGGCGTTTTTGTCTGTATCCCTGTCTGCTTTCACTTTTTTATAGAAACCTTCTTTTACCAAGATTTCGGTTTGTTTTTCCGCTGTCTCGTTAATACGCTGACCGGCCAAATCGCGTTTGGCAAATTCGAGTACCGGTTCACCTATCGTGACATGACGGAAAGCGGCTTGGCCGTCGGGCGTCTGCACGTCGAGCACCAGCGGCAGGCAGACATGGCGTCCGCCGCCCGACTCTTCCAGCGCTTTTTTGAAGTTCGCTTCGCCTGCCTCGTTGCTGCTGCTACAGGCGGCAAGCAGCAGGGCGGCGGGTAGAAATATGGTTTTTTTCATATTTTTCTCCAAATACGGTTTGCGGAAAACGCGGCAAGCATATAGAGGATCGGAGCAATAAGCAACCGCGGGCTTTGCTACAATCGTTTCTTTTCAATACGGAGAACAAGCATGACGGTTTTATACGGCATCCCCCAACTGCGACACGGTGAAAAAAGCGCGGACATGGCTGGAAACGCACGGCGTGGCTTTTGCATTTGCCGATTTTAAAAAACAGAGACCCCTCCTTTTCTATTTTTCTATTTTGGGGGAAATTGGATATCGATGTGTAATTGAACTTACGCCACGAAATCCAAACCTATGTCCAGCGATCGGCTGCTGTGAGTCAGATAGCCGAGGGCGATGCCGTCCACGCCGGTTTGCGCTACGCGCTTCAGGCGGTCGAAGCCGATGCCGCCCGATGCTTCACAATAGATGGTGTGTGTGTGGGTGGTTTGCGTGTGGCAGCGGTTTGCCGCTTCTTTCAGGGTTTCATCGTCCATGTTGTCCAGCAAAATCCGTTCCGCGCCCGCCGCGAGGGCTTCGTCTAGTTGTGCCAGCGTGTCCACTTCGATTTCCACGCAGGTCAACGGTCTGACCGCCTGTTTTGCCTGCCGCACGGCTTGGGCGATGCTACCGCAATAGGCGAGGTGGTTGTCTTTGATGAGCACGGCGTCGTCCAAGCCCATGCGGTGGTTTGTGCCGCCGCCCGCCCTGACGGCGTATTTTTGCAGGATGCGCAGCAGGGGGATGGTTTTGCGGCTGCACACGATGTCTGTGCCGTATTCGGCGACTTCGGCAACGGCAAGTGCGGTGGCGGTGGCGATGCCGCTCAGGTGGGTGAGGTAGTTGAGTGCGGTGCGTTCGGCGGCGAGCAGGGCGCGGGCATTGCCTTCGACGGCGGCCAGCGTCTGACCTGCGCGGACGGCTTGCCCGTCGTGGATTTCGGCTTGGAAGCGGACGGACGGATTCATCGTCTGAAAGGCGAGGCGCGCCAAGTCCATGCCGGCGATGACGCCGTCTTCGCGGCTGACGAGGAAGAGTTTGGCGGTTTTGTCGGGCGCGATGACGGCGGCGGACGTAATGTCGCCGCGCCTGCCCAAGTCTTCGCTCAGGGCTTGCTCCACCATGGGGCGCAGCAGGGTGTCGGGCAGGGGGAAGAGGGTGTTTTCTAGCGGCATGAGATTTCCTTTGTTGAAAGAAGGCGGCAGCAGGCGGCAGTTCCGAGGCCGTCCGGAAGCGGGCTAACGGCTGCCCAGTGGCAGGCCTATGTCCGAAATCAGCCTGTCGGGCAGGACGTCGTCGCGGAAGCGGTACAGCTGCGCAGGGCGGCCTTTGCCGCCCGATACGCCGGTATCCGACGGCTCGATGAGGTTTTGCTGCTGAATCTGGCGGCGGAAGTTTTGCTTGTGCAGCAGGCAGCCGCTGATGGCTTCGACGCTGCTTTGCAGTTGCAGCAGCGTGAATTCGGGCGGCATCAGTTCGAAAATCACGGGGCGGTATTTGATTTTGGCGCGCAGGCGGGACAGGGCAGTTGCCAGCACGCGGCGGTGGTCATGACGCATGGGCTGCCCCGTGGGCGCGAAGTCGAAGTTTGCCTGCGGCTCGGCGGCTTCCGCTATCAGGCCGCTTTCATACAGCATTTCATAGCGTTGCAAAACGTATTCTTCCGACCAGTTTTCTGGTTCGACCCCCCAGCACAAATGAATGCGCTTGAGCCGCTTTTGGCGCACTTCCTCCGTGTCCGCCGAGTTGGCCCAAATGCGCAAGCGGCCGACAAGGGCATCGCGCTGCCCGCCGTCGGTGCGCAAATCTTCCCACGGGAAATAGCCGTAGCAGTCTTGCCATTTCGCATCCGGGTGCAGGATGCTGTCGGCGGCCTCGCGCACCAGCCCCAAATAGCTGACGTATAAGACCGGCAGGCCTTGCCCGTTTTGACGACGCGTATCCACAAAGGTGTAAAGCTGTTCCACATAGCCCATGGGCTGCGAAGTCTGTTTGGCGACCCACAGTTTCACGCCCGCCTGCAGGGAGTTGCGCAGGGGGGAGAGCGGGCCGTTGGGCAGGAGTTCGCCCCGGGCGACGGTCAATACCCGCAGGCCGCCATCGGTAACGGCAATCAATACAGGAACCAGCTCGACGATGCTTTCCGGCGGGGCTTCGGCTTCGGGGTAGGCGTCCATGCTCGGCTTTCTGCGGGTGGGAAAGGTTTTATTGTAAACCAAAGCGGTTTGTCGGAACGAAGCGGGTCGGTTTTGCGGTATCGCAAACCTGTTTTCAGACGACCTTGCATATTATACTCAAATTGAGCATAATATAAAACAGTTTGAAAAACAGACGGTAAACCTTCATGTCGTCTGAAAACCAGCTACAAGGAAACATCATGCAAACCGCCGCCCGCCGCTCGTTCGACTACGATATGCCCCTCATCCAAACGCCGACTTCCGCCTGCCAAATCCGTCAGGCGTGGGCGAAGGTTGCCGATACGCCCGACCGCGAGACGGCAGGTCGTCTGAAAGACGAAATCAAGGCTTTGCTGAAGGAGAAAAACGCGGTTTTGGTGGCGCATTATTATGTTGATCCGCTGATTCAGGATTTGGCTTTGGAAACGGGCGGATGTGTGGGCGATTCGCTGGAAATGGCGCGCTTCGGTGCGGAACATGAAGCCGGTACATTGGTGGTGGCGGGCGTGCGCTTCATGGGCGAGAGCGCGAAAATCCTCTGCCCTGAAAAAACGGTGCTGATGCCTGATTTGGAAGCGGAATGTTCTTTGGATTTGGGTTGTCCGGAAGAAGCGTTTTCGGCGTTTTGCGACCAACACCCCGACCGTACGGTGGTAGTGTACGCCAACACTTCCGCCGCCGTGAAAGCGCGTGCCGATTGGGTGGTAACGTCTTCGGTGGCGTTGGAAATCGTGTCGTATCTGAAATCGCGCGGCGAGAAACTGATTTGGGGACCCGACCGCCACCTCGGCGACTACATCCGCCGCGAAACGGACGCGGATATGCTGTTGTGGCAGGGTTCGTGCATCGTCCATAACGAATTCAAAGGGCAAGAACTGGCGGTGTTGAAAGCGGAACACCCCGACGCGGTGGTGCTGGTTCATCCCGAATCGCCGCAAAGCGTCATCGAACTGGGCGACGTGGTCGGTTCGACCAGCAAACTGCTCAAAGCCGCCGTATCGCGTCCCGAAAAAAAATTCATCGTGGCAACCGATTTAGGCATCCTGCACGAAATGCAAAAGCAGGCGCCCGACAAAGAATTTATCGCCGCACCGACGGCGGGCAACGGCGGAAGCTGCAAAAGCTGCGCGTTCTGCCCGTGGATGGCGATGAATTCGCTGGGCGGCATCAAATACGCCCTGACAAGCGGACACAACGAAATCCTGTTGGACAGAAAGCTGGGCGAAGCCGCCAAACTGCCTTTGCAGCGTATGCTCGACTTCGCGGCAGGACTCAAACGCGGGGATGTGTTCAACGGCATGGGCCCTGCCTGATTTGCCGTCAATATTGCCGTTTCAGACGACCTCTCAAACAAGGACAACACCATGCAAACCGATTGCGACGTATTGATTGCCGGAAACGGGCTGGCGGCACTGACGCTCGCCCTGTCTCTGCCTGAATCGTTCCGCATCGTCATTTTGTGCAAGAACCGGCTGGACGACACCGCAAGCCGTCATGCGCAAGGCGGGATTGCGGCGGCGTGGTCGGGAGAGGACGACATCGAAAAACACGTTGCCGATACCTTAGAAGCGGGCGCGGGTTTGTGCGACGAAGCCGCCGTCCGCGCCATCCTGTCGCAGGGCAAACCGGCAATCGAATGGCTGCTGGCGCAGGGCGTGGCGTTCGACCGGAATCATAACGACCTGCACCTGACGCGCGAAGGCGGGCATACCTGCCGCCGAATCGCCCACGTCGCCGACTACACGGGCGAAGCCGTCATGCAGAGCCTGATTGCCCAAATACGCCGCCGCCCGAACATCCGCGTTTGCGAGCGGCAGATGGCGTTGGACGTTCAAACCGAATCAGGCGCAGCGTGCGGACTGACCGTCCTCGACCGCCAAACGCAAGAAACCTACCGCATCCGCGCCCGCCATACCGTACTCGCAGGCGGCGGCCTCGGGCAAATTTACGCCGCCACCACCACACCGCCCGAATGCACGGGCGATGCCATCGCCATGGCGATACGCGCAGGCTGCGCAGTCGAAAACCTCGAATTTATCCAATTCCACCCCACAGGCTTGGCAAGGTCGTCTGAAAACGGACGCACCTTCCTGATTTCCGAAGCCGTGCGCGGCGAAGGCGGCATTCTGACCAACCAAGCGGGCGAACGGTTTATGCCGCATTACGACCGCCGCGCCGAACTCGCGCCGCGCGACATCGTTGCCCGCGCCATCGCCGCCGAAATCGCCAAACAAACGCAAGATTTCGTCTCGCTCGACATCAGCCATCAACCTGCAGAGTTCGTCCGTCAGCATTTCCCGTCCATCCATCGGCACTGCCTGTCCCAATGCGGTTTGGACATCACGCGCCAAGCCATCCCCGTCCGCCCCGTGCAACACTACACCTGCGGCGGCATCCAAACCGACCCCAGTGGCAGAACCTCCCTGCCGCAGCTCTACGCCTTAGGCGAAACCGCCTGCACAGGGCTGCACGGAGCCAACCGCCTCGCCAGCAACTCCCTGCTCGAATGCGTCGTTACCGCCAGGCTTGCCGCCCAAACCATCGCAGATGGGCAAGCGTTCCAAACCGCACCGCCCCAAAGGTCGTCTGAAAACCCCTCCGCCGGAGCAGGCATCTTTTCAGACGACCTCCAAAACACATTCAGCCGCCCCGTCCTGCAAGCGTTCAACCAACGCCATCTCGGCATCCTCCGCAACGATACCGGCCTGCGCCGCGCCATCGCCCAACTGCGGCTTTGGAAGCAAAACCAAGCCGAGCCGCACACCGCGTCCGAATACGAAAACCGCAACCTGCTCGAATGCAGCCTCGCCGTCGCCCAAGCCGCATACGCAAGGCGGCAAAACATCGGCGCGCATTTCAATACCGATTTGGCGGCATGTTTCAACTGACAGGAGCGGAAAGCGGGCTGACAGTTTTTCCCTAATGGGAAGAAGAAGCCGTCTGAAACCTTGTCTTCAGACGGCCTTTCATTAATATTGTCGGGTTTTCAACCCAAGCTACATTTCTTATTCATTGATACACAAAAGGCCGTCTGAAAACCGGATAACCCGTTTTCAGACGGCCTTTTGTCATATCAAAATATGTTTCAGACGGCCTAACGGCTCAAGTCGCGCATATCCTTCCAGCCTTTGTTGGTCTGCACCAGCGTTATGCTGCGGTTGCCGGGTTCCAGCAGGCTCTCCCAATCCTTGCCGCCCGCCTTAATCAGCTTGTCCGCCCATTTTTCCGCGTCCAATTCGGCCTGATAGGACACCTCGGACACGGTGAAACCGTTGTCGGGCGTCGGTGTGGTGAACCAGTTGATTTTGCCGATTTTCTGTTTGCCGACGCAGAATAGCGGCCCGCGTGGCGTACCGCGTGCCTGATCCGCGCCTTTTTCGGTCAGCTCGAAAACGGCGGGGGCGTTTTTGTCTTCGCCGCCCTGCGCTTTCACTTTGCGGTAGAAGCCTTCTTTGGCCAGGATTTCAACCTGTTTGGCCGCCGTTTCGTTGATGCGTTTGCCCGATACATCGCGCACGGCGTATTGCAGCAGCGGCTCGCCCACCGTCACATTGCGGAAGGCCGGCTGGCCGTCGGGCGTCTGCACGTCGAGCACCAGCGGCAGGCAGACATGGCGTCCGCCGCCCGACTCTTCCAGCGCTTTTTTAAAATTCGCTTCGCCCGCCTCGTTGCCGCTGCCGCAGGCGGCAAGCAGCAGCAGGGCGGCAGCGGGCAGGAATACGGTTTTTTTCATGTTTCTCTCCAAGGCAATATGTTTACGGAAAACGCCGCAAGCATATAGAGAATCCCGCCGCGAGGCAACCGCCGCGCGGCTTTGCTACAATCGCGGCTTTTGCGAAATAAGGAATCGGTACATGACGGTTTTATACGGCATCCCCAACTGCGGCACGGTGAAAAAAGTGCGCCTCTGGTTGCAGGAACACGGCATCGCTTACGAATTTTCCGACTTTAAAAAACAGAGGCCGTCTGAAAACCAAATCCAAGCCTGGCTGGCCGACATTCCTTTATCCGTGTTGCTCAACCGGCGCGGCACAACCTGGCGCAGACTGACGCCCGAACAGCAGGCCGCCGCCGACAATCCCGCGGCTGCCGTCGCCCTGATGGCCGCCGAACCGAGCCTGATCAAACGCCCCGTACTCGAACACGGCGGCGCCTTCCACTGCGGCTTTCAGACGGCCTTGTACGAAGAACTCTTCGCCCCGCTCCTTTCAGACGGCCGCAACCCGCCGTCTGCCGGATAGGCCGTCTGAAATGCCCAAGCTCCACCAAATCATCGAAAGCCACTGGCAGTGGCCGCGCCTGCCGCTCACCCTGCTGCTGTGGCCGCTTGCTCGCCTGTTTCAGACGGCCTCTGCCCTGCGCCGTTATCTGTACCGCACAGGCCGTCTGAAAAGCGAAAAACTGCCCGTGCCCGTAATCGTCGTCGGCAACATCCACGCGGGCGGCACGGGCAAAACGCCTGTTACCGCCGCGCTGGTCAAAGGCTTGCAGGCGCAGGGGCTGAAAGTGGGCATCGTCAGCCGCGGCTACGGGCGGCAGGGCGGCGGCGTTCACGTTTTACACCCGCGCAGCACCGCCGCCGAGGCGGGCGACGAGCCTTTGATGCTCTACCGGCAAACCGCCGCGCCCGCCGCCGTCGGCAGCCGCCGCGCCGATGCCGCCCGCGCCCTGTTGGCGGCGCATCCCGATTTGGATGCCGTTGTCGCCGACGACGGTTTGCAGCATTACGCACTGGCGCGCGACATCGAAATCGCCGTCTTCCCCGCCGCCGATTTGGCGCGGCGCAATTTGGATTTGCTGCCCAACGGCGGCCTGCGCGAGCCGATCTCCCGTCTGGCGCAGGCCGATTACGTCGTCATCAGCGGCAGCACGGACGACACCGACGCCGCGCCGCTGCGCCTGCCGCCGGAAAAAGTGTTTTTTTCAACCGTACAGACAGGCGCAATCTACCGCCTCGCCGACCCCGGCGAAACCTTCGATACAGGCCGTCTGAAAACGGGCAAAACCGCCGCCCTGGCCGCCATTGCCAAGCCCGAACGCTTTTTCCGCAGCCTGAGCGCGCTGGGTATCGTGCCCGACGAAACCGTGTCCCTGCCCGACCATGCCGCCCTGTCCGCCGCCGATCTGCCCGCAGCCGATACGGTGTTCGTCACCGAAAAAGACGCGGCCAAACTTTCAGACGGCCCCATCCCCGAAAACGTTTGGGTGCTGCCCGTTTGTGCGATAATCCGCCCCGATTTGGCGGCGCAGCTTGCAGGCCGTCTGAAAAACCCGCAACCCGTTTGCGAACCGAACGAAAGGACAACACCGTGAAAAAAAACCTGCTGGCCGCCGTGCTCTCCTGCGTCTGCGCCGCCGCCTTCGCCGCGCCGCCCACCGACGCCTCGCTGGAAAAACTGATGGAAGTGCAGCACATCGACGAGATGTGGAAAAACATGTCCGCCGCCATTCCCGACATGGCCAAGCAAATCATCGCCGACAGCGGCGAAATGAAGGCCGTGTTGGAGCGCGTACCCGAAAGCAAAAAAGAGCGGTTTGCCCAAATCACCGAAAAATTCCTGCGCGACACCGCCGCCGAAACTGCTTCACCCGCCTTTCAAGGCCGTCTGAAAAAATACGTTATGCAGGAAATGAAAGCCACCTACACGCAGGAAGAAGTGGACGCCATGACCGCCTTCTTCGGCACACCCGTCGGCCAGTCGATACTCGGCAAACAGGTCGGCTTCGCCAAAAAAATCATGCCGCAGGTGATGAAAATGACGCAGGAAACCACCGCCCGCCACGCCCGCGCCTACATCAAAGAACTCGAGCGCCTCTCCGCCCGCCCCGAAAAATAAGGAATCCGCCATGGAACAAAAATACTTCGACATCCTCGTCTGCCCCGTTACCAAAGGCAGACTCGAATACCGCCGCGACAAACAGGAGCTGTGGAGCCGCCAGGCCAAACTCGCCTTCCCGATTAAAGACGGCATCCCCTATATGCTCGAAAGCGAAGCGCGCGAACTGAGCGAAGAGGAGCTGGCCGCATGAACACCGAATTCACCGTTATCATCCCCGCCCGCCTCTCGTCCAGCCGCCTGCCGCGCAAAGCGCTGGCCGACATCGGCGGCAAACCGATGGTCGTGCGCGTCGCCGAACAGGCAGGCAAAAGCGGCGCGGCGCGCATCGTCGTCGCCACCGACGCCGCCGAAATTCAGACGGCCTGCCAAGCGCACGGCATCGAAACCGTGCTCACCGCCGAAAGCCACGAAAGCGGCACCACCCGCCTGGCCGAAGCCGCACAAATCCTCGGCCTGCCGCCGCAAACCGTCGTCGTCAACGTGCAGGGCGACGAGCCGCTGATCGATCCCGAACTCATCCGCCAAACCGCCGCCGCCCTTGCCGACGGCCGGGCACCGATGGCCACCGCCGCCCACGAAATCAACGATTTCGACGAATTCCTCAACCCCAACGTCGTCAAAGTCGTGCCCAACGCGCAGGGGCAGGCACTCTATTTCAGCCGCGCCCCCATCGCCTACCCGCGCGACACCATGCGCGCCGGAGAACGCAAACTGCCGCAGCCCCTGCCGCTGCGCCACATCGGCATCTACGCCTACCGCGCCGGATTTTTGCAGGAATACGCCGCCATGCCGCCCTCGCCCTTGGAGCACACCGAATCGCTGGAACAACTGCGCGTTCTCTGGCACGGCCGCGCCATCGCCGTCGGCATCACCGCCCAAGCCCCCGCCCCCGGCGTCGACACCCAAGAAGACCTCGAACGCGTGCGGCAGATTTTTCAGACGGCCTGAACCGTGCAGGCAGATAAAAAGGCCGTCTGAAAAGCAAGGCAGACGGTACGCCGGTTTTCAGAAACGTCATTCCCGCACAGGCGGGAACGGCCTCCCGCCAAACCGCGTCTTCAACCCAATCAAATGCTTAGTGAACCATGCTACTCTTTATCGACAACTACGACAGCTTCACCTACAACATCGTCCAATACTTCGGCGAACTCGGACAAGAAGTGCTGGTACGCAGCAACGACGGCATCACCCTTGAAGAAATCGCCGCCCTCGCGCCGCAGTATCTCGTGATCGGCCCCGGCCCCTGCTCGCCCAAAGAAGCGGGCGTGTCGGTGGAGGCGATACGCTATTTCGCGGGCAGGCTGCCTGTTTTGGGCGTGTGCCTCGGCCACCAGGCCATAGGCGAAGCCTTCGGCGGCCGCGTCGTGCGCGCCCAAGAGCTGATGCACGGCAAAGTCTCGCCCGTCTACCACAACAACGGCGGCGTCTTCGCCAATCTGCCCAACCCCGTTACCTGCACGCGCTACCACAGCCTCGCCGTCGAACGCGCAAGCCTGCCCGACTGCCTCGAAATCTCCGCATGGACGCAGGACGGCGAAATCATGGGGCTGCGCCACAAAGAATACGCCGTCGAAGGCGTGCAGTTCCACCCCGAAGCCCTGCTCACCGAACACGGCCACGACATGCTCGCCAACTTCCTGCGCGAATTTGCCGCCTTCCAAGCGCAACGCTAAACTTTTTTTCAGACGGCCTCAAACATACTTTGAGGCCGTTTGAAACATTCCGTCCGCCCACTTTTGCCGAACCATGAACTACGCCCTCGACGCCCTCTGGTGGCGGCTCGCCGACCCGCACGTCCGCGCCCTTGCCGCCGTCCTCACTGCCCCCGCCCCGTGGCACAGCGGCTGCGAGCTGCCCGTGCGCACCCTGCTGGGTGGACACGGCTTCCGCTATCTTTTGGCTTTGGACGACGACCCCGCGCCGCTTGTCGTCCGTCTCGCCGCCGACGCCCCGCACCACGGCCGCCTCGGCCGCTACGCCGAAAGCCTGCTCGCCTTCTGGCTGGACACCGCCCCGCACAGCCGCCTGATCGCCCGCAACCTCCGCCTTTCAGACGGCCTGAACACGGCTGGCGAGCTTGATTTCATCGCCGAACTCGACGGCACACCTTACCACATCGAACTGGCCTGCAAATACTACGGCGCGGCCGACGGCGGATACGACAGCTTCGTCGGCCTCAACCCGCAAGACAGCCTTGCCGCCAAAGCCGCCAAGCTGCAACACCAGCTTGCCGCCGCGCAGGGCAGGGCAGGGCGGGCGGCACTGGCCGCAGCGGGCATCCACACTGCACCGCGCAGCGTCAGCATCCTGCGCGGCACCCTGTTCGCCCCCGCCTCCACCGTTTGGCAGAGCCCGCTCAACCCGTTGGGCTGGCACGGCCTTTATTTCGACCAATGGCCGTCTGAAAACGGGTTTTCAGACGGCCTGCGCTACACCCGCCTGCCACGCCTGTCCTACCTCGCCCCCGCACGGGTGCGCGAAGATGAAACGCAAGACTGGCGGCAAATCCGCCAAGAACCGCACGGCCTCTTCGCCGCCCTCGAACGCCGCCCCGACGGCTTCTGGCACGAAACCGTGCGGATAATGAAACGCGGCTGAACGCAGCCGTGCTAGGGCGTGTTGACATTCAACTTTTGAAGCGGATTTTTTGGCATAAAACGGCAGATGCAAGGCGAAAATGCGAGCCTATGCCGCCCATAGGCGAGTATTTTCAACGCGGCAGATGCCGTTTTAGGACGGAAAAGCCGCCAAAATGTTGATTGTCAACACGCCCTAAGGCAGGCGTTGCCGCACACAACAGTATTTTTGACCCACCCCCGAACGGTTTGAATGCATCATGAAAACCCTCGAATTTACCTGCGGCGGCCTGCTGATGTTGTGGCCGACGCCAGAAGTTCGGCAATCCAGCGGCATTTCCCTGATTCAAATCCGCCTGAACGCGCAGCAGGCAGACCGTCTGAAACCTCTTATCGGCGCTTTTGTGCCGTCGTAACGCAGGCCGTCGGCAAACAAAAAGGCCGTCTGAAAAGCAGCAAAATGCTTTTCAGACGGCCTTTTTGTTTTTCAGACGGCCTTACGGGCAAAGGCCGTCTGAAATCGGTTTTACTCCGCCGAATATTCGATGCTGCCGTCTGTGCGTTGGACGATGATGCCGATGCAGCCTGCGGACGGGCAGATAAAGACGAAGCGGTAGGCGTCGTCTGTGAAGTCTTCCAGCCACGGGTATTCGTCCAGCCAGCTTTGCGGAGCTTGGCGGGACGGGCAGGTGTAGACGTCGAGGATGATGTTTTGTTCGGTCAGCGTTTCCAGCAGGAAGGAGACGGTGGCGGTGAGATGCAGGGTACCGCCGTCGAGGAAGATGTCCAATGTTTCCTGCTGCGGGTGGTGGCGGGCGCCGAGGATTTTGCGGTCGTGCAAATCGGGGGAGAAGCTGTTCATTGTTCGCTCCGCTGGAACTTTGCTTTCAGACGGCCTTTTTGCCGTGGCGGCTTTTGCGTTTTTTCGCGGGGGCGGAAACCGGATGGCGTTCGGCGAGCCAGGTGAAGGCTTCGGCGGCGGCCTGCTGTTCGGCGGCGCGGCGGCTGGATGCTTCGGCGGTGGAGATGAAGCCGAGTTCGCCCAAGTCGCAGGAAACGGTAAAACGGGCGTCGCTGCCTTCGCCTTCCTGATGTTCGATGCGGTATTTGGGCAGGGCGAAGCGGTGTGCCTGCAAGGCTTCCTGCAAACGGGTTTTGGCGTCTTTGGCTTCGGTTTCGCCGCAGTCGGCGGATCGGACGCGCTCGGCAAACAAGCGGCGGACGACGGCTTCGGCGGCGGCAAAATCTGCGTCGAAGCTGACGGCGGCAAACAGGGCTTCGAGGGCGTCGGCGAGGATGGAAGGCCGTCTGAAACCGCCGCTTTTGAGTTCGCCCGCGCCCAGAAGCAGGCCGTCGCCCAGGCCGATGGTGGCGGCGGTTTCGGCCAGCGTGTCTTGGTTGACGAGGTTGGCTCTGAGGCGGGAGAGGCGGCCTTCGGGCAGGTCGGGATAGGCGTCGAACAGCATTTTGGCGACGGTGTAGTTGAGGATGGAGTCGCCGACAAACTCGAAGCGCTCGTTGTGGGCCGACGAGTGGCTGCGGTGGGTGAGGGCGCGCAAGAGCAGGGCGGGATCGGCGAAGCGGTGGCCGATTTTGTCTTCGATGCGGCGCAGGGCGGCGGCGTGGAGGGTTTTGTTCATGGTATTTGGAGCGGTTTTTAACCGGGTTGGAACATGACTTTCAGACGGCCTTTTGCGGGTGAAAAGGCCGTCTGAAAGCGTGTCGGAAAAAGGCGGCATTGTAGCGGATTAGTCTGCCGTGGTCTTGCGCGCTCTACTGTATAATCGCGCCTTTTTCACAAGGGCGGGGCAGGGTATGGAACGGATTTGGCAGGCGGGGCGGTTTGAATTGGATTTGGCCGCGCCGAAAATCATGGGTATTGTGAACGTGACGCCCGATTCGTTTTCCGACGGCGGCACTTATGCGGCGGACGTGAAAAACACGCTCGCGCACGCGGAAAAGCTGCTGCGCGGCGGCGCGGACATTTTGGACGTGGGCGGCGAATCGACGCGGCCGGGCGCGGATTTCGTGCCGGTGGAAGAGGAATGGCGGCGGCTGTCGGCGGTGTTGCCCGAGCTGGTGAAATGGAATGTGCCGCTCAGCGTGGACACGCGGCGCACGGAGATTATGCGGCTGCTGCTGGATGCGGGCTGGGCGGACGTGATTAATGATGTGCAGGCGCTGGAAGACGCGGGCGCAGCGGCGCTTTTGGCGCGGCATCCGACGGTCGGCGTCTGCCTGATGCACATGAAGGGTTTGCCGCAGACGATGCAGGACAATCCCGCCTACGGCGATGTGGTGGCGGAAGTGGCGGCCTATCTGAACGAACGCGTGGCGGCCTGCGAAGCGGCGGGCATTGCGCGGCGGCGGCTGGTGCTCGATCCGGGTTTCGGTTTCGGCAAAACGCTGGAACACAATACCGCGCTGATGCGCGGCCTGCGGTTGCTGGCGCAGGAATGCGGCCTGCCGCTTTTGATCGGCGTGTCGCGCAAACGCATGATAGGCGCGCTGACGGGTGAAGAGAGACCGTCTGAACGGGCGGCGGGCAGCGTGGCGGCGGCGCTGGCGGCGCTGTCGCGCGGCGCAAACATCCTGCGCGTGCACGATGTGAAGGAAACCGCCGACGCGCTGAAAGTGTGGGCGGCGCTGGGTGGGGATTTGGCTTGACGGGATATGAGGCCGTCTGAAAAGCCTTTCAGACGGCCTCCGATGCGCAAAGACCAAGAAAGCGTGGTGCATGGCTCAATATGGCGGTTTATTACGCGATTAACTGCTGTTTTTCAAAATTATTTTTCCGTTTTCATTCTATATTTTCATTCTATAAAAAAGGAGCAGAATCATGGCTAAAAAATATTTCGGCACCGACGGCGTGCGCGGCGAGGTGGGCAAATTTCCGATTACCCCCGATTTCGTGTTGAAACTGGGCTATGCCGCCGGGCGCGTGCTGGTAAAACACGACGGCAAGGGCAGGCCGACGGTGATTATCGGCAAGGACACGCGCATTTCCGGTTATATGCTGGAAGCGGCGTTGGTGGCGGGCTTTACCTCGGCAGGCGTCAACGTTATCCAAACCGGCCCGCTGCCCACGCCCGGCATCGCCTATCTGACGCGCGCGCTGCGGCTGGCGGCGGGCGTGATGATTTCCGCCTCGCACAACGGCTATGCCGACAACGGCATCAAGTTTTTTGCTGAAGGCGGCGTGAAGCTGTCCGACAAAATCGAGCTGGAAATCGAGGCCGAATTGGACAAAACGGCGCAAACCGAGCATTCCGACCGCCTCGGCCGCGCCCGCCGCATCAACGGTGCCGACGACCGCTACATCGAGTTCTGCAAATCCACCTTCCCCAACCATTTCGACCTGCGCGGCCTGAAACTGGTGGTAGACAGTGCCAACGGCGCGGGCTACGGCGTCGCGCCGAAAGTGTTCCACGAGCTGGGCGCGGAAGTGGTAAGCATCGCCGACGAACCCAACGGCTACAACATCAACGAGCGCTGCGGCGCAACCTATGCGAAAAACCTGCAGGCCGCCGTTTTGCAGAACGAAGCCGACTACGGCATCGCCCTCGACGGCGACGGCGACCGCCTGCTGATGGCCGACAAAAACGGCCGCGTCTACGACGGCGACAAACTCATCTACGTGATCGCCAAAGCCCGCGCGCAGGAAGGGCTGCCGTTGGGCGGCGTGGTCGGCACGGTCATGACCAATATGGCGATGGAGCTGGCCTTGCAGGAAAAAAACATCCCCTTCGCACGCGCCAAAGTCGGCGACCGCTACGTGCTCGAACAATTGCACGAGCGCGGCTGGCTGGTGGGCGGCGAGGCTTCCGGCCATGTGCTGTGCATGGACAAACACAACACGGGCGACGGCATCATCTCCGCCCTGCAAGTGTTCGCCGCCCTGCAAATTCTGGGGCAGGACTTGGAAACGGCGGTGGACTGGAAAGCCTTTCCGCAAACCATGATCAACGTGCGCATCGAAAAAGGGCGCGACTGGCAGGGCGCGTCGGCCGCCGTGCTGGCCGAAGTGGAGCAGAGCCTTGCGGGCGAAGGCCGCGTGGTGCTGCGCGCATCGGGCACCGAGCCGGTAGTGCGCGTGATGGTCGAAGCACGCCGCGCCGACGCCGCCAAACAGGGCGCGGAGAAAATCGCCGACGCCATCCGCCAAGCGGCCGGATAAGGCCGTTCCCGCCTGCGCGGGAATGACGTTTCTGAAACAGGCCGTCTGAACCGCGCAGCTGTGCGGCGCAGACGGTTTTTCTGCGCGGATTTGCTGCTGCGCCCGCAGGGCTAAACGGTGTAAAAACGGCGCGCCGCGCGGCTTGTGATACGGTATAATCCGCCGCTTCTTTCAGACGGCCTGATGCCGCGCGGCATCAGGTTTCGGTTTTTCGACAACGCCCGACAGGAAACAGGATTTATGGCTGCCTTTTTAGAAAGTTTCTTCCTCCAATACGGATACGCAGCCGTGTTCTCGGTGCTCATCGCCTGCGGTTTCGGCGTGCCCATCCCCGAAGACATCACCCTCGTTACCGGCGGCATCATCTCCGGCCTCGGCTACACCGACGTGCACATCATGGTGGCCGTGGGCATGGCGGGCGTCTTGGCGGGCGACGGGCTGGTGTTTGCCGCCGGACGCATCTGGGGCGACAACATCCTCAAATTCAAACCCATCGCCCGCGTCATGACGCCCAAACGCTACGCGCAGGTGGAAGAAAAATTTGAAAAATACGGCAACTGGGTGCTCTTCGTCGCCCGCTTCCTGCCCGGCCTGCGCACGCCCATCTATATGACTGCCGGCATCAGCGGCAAAGTGTCCGTTTTGCGTTTTATCGTTATGGACGGCCTCGCCGCCCTGATTTCCGTGCCCATCTGGGTCTATCTCGGCGACTACGGCGCCACCAACCGCGAATGGCTGATGAAAACCGTCCACCAACTGCAACACGGTCTGTTTGCCGCCATCGGCATCGGCGCGGCCGTTATCGGCTGGTTTTGGTGGAAAAAACGCACCCGCATTCGCTTTTACCGCGAAAAACTGGCCGAATCCCGCGCCAAACGCAAAGCCGCCAAGGCGGAGAAAAAAGCGGCGAAACAAAACGCCGACAAAAAATAACCCGGAAAAAGGCTTTCAGACGGCCGTCTGAAAGCCTTTTTCACGCAGCGCAGATTTCCGTATTTTTCGGTTAAAATACGTTGCCATGAACCCAGCCAAAAACAACCTTTTCCTGATCGGCCTGCCGGGCGCGGGCAAAACCACCCTCGGCCGCCGCCTCGCCCAACGCCTCGACCGTCCGTTTTACGACAGCGACCAAATCATCTGCGAGCGCACCGGCGTCTCCATCCCCACCATCTTCGAAATGGAAGGCGAAGCGGGCTTCCGCGCCCGCGAAGCCGCCGTTATCGACGAACTGACCTCACTCGACGGCATCGTGCTGGCCACCGGCGGCGGCGCGGCCATGCGCGAAGAAAACCGTCGCCGCCTGCACGAGCGCGGCACCGTTGTCTACCTGCACGCCGCGCCCGAAATCCTGCTCGAGCGCACCCGCTGCGACAAAAACCGCCCCCTGCTGCAAGTGGCCGACCCGCTGGCCAAACTGCGCGCCCTCTACGACGCGCGCGACGCCGTCTACCGTGCCGCCGCCCACCTTGTCGTCGAAGCCGACCAACACGACGGCCGCAAAACCGTCGCCCGCATCCTGCAACTTCTCCAACAGGAATAAACCATGCGCACCCTCACCGTCGCCGCCCCCTCCCACAGCTACCCCATCTTTATCGGCGAAAACCTGCTGTCCGGCCTCGCGCCGCACCTTGCCCCCTACGTCGGCAAAAAAGCCGCCGTCATCACCAACACCACCGTCGCCCCCCTCTACCTCAAACACGTTCAGACGGCCTTAGACAGCCTCGGCGTCGAACATTTCCCCGTCATCCTGCCCGACGGCGAAGCCTACAAAACCTTCGACTCCCTCAACCTGATCTACGACGAACTCCTGCGCCGGCACGCCGAACGCGGCACCACCCTTATCGCCCTCGGCGGCGGCGTTATCGGCGACACCGCAGGCTTTGCTGCCGCCACCTACCAGCGCGGCGCCCCCTTCGTCCAAATCCCCACCACCCTCCTAAGCCAGGTCGACTCCTCCGTCGGCGGCAAAACCGCCGTCAACCACCCGTTGGGCAAAAACATGATCGGCGCGTTCTACCAGCCGCAGGCTGTCTTCGCCGACCTCACCGCCCTCGCCACCCTGCCGCCGCGCGAATTTTCCGCAGGCATGGCCGAAGTCATCAAATACGCCCTGTTGGGCGATGCGGATTTTCTCGACTGGCTGGAAAACAACATCGACGCCGTGATGGCACAGCAGCCCGCAGCCCTTGCCCACACCGTTTACCACTGCTGTAAAATGAAAGCCGACATCGTCGCCGCCGACGAAACCGAACGCGGCATCCGTGCCCATCTCAACCTCGGCCACACCTTCGGCCACGCCGTCGAAGCCGAAATGGGCTATGGCAACTGGCTGCACGGCGAAGCCGTCGCCGCCGGCATGGTGCTCGCCTGCCGCCTGTCCGAACAGACAGGCCGTCTGAAAGCCGCTGACACCGAACGCGCCGCCGCCCTTATCCGCCGCGCCCGCCTGCCCGACGCGCCGCCGAAATTCCCCTTTGAAAAATGGCTGGCACACATGCGCCACGACAAAAAAGTCAGCGGCGGCGTCATGCGCTTCGTCGGCCTCGAACGCCTCGGCCAAGCCGAAATCACCGCCGTCGAAGACACGGAAATCCTCCGCCGTACCCTCGAGCCCTATCTGTAAACCCCTTTCAGACGGCCTGTTGTAGGATGTGTTGCGCAGCAACGCACGCGGTTTTGGTTTGCTGCAAACCATGTTGGCAAACGGTTCGATCATCCGAAATATAGTGAGCCAAAATAAAAAATCTACGGCGTTGCTGCGCCTTGCCGTATTACCCATACTGTCTGCGGCTTGCTGCCTTGTATCTTTTTTATTTTGGCTCACTATATAAAAGGCCGTCTGAAAACAGACAAACCGCTTTTCAGACGGCCGAAAAGATTACCCGACCCGCATCCCGAACAAAGTAACCCCGAAAACCATGACCGCCGACCTGAAAACCCGTTACCGCAACCTGTTCCCCGACGATACGGGCTGCACCGCCGCCGACATCCGCGCGATCGAAAGCGGCTTATCCCTGCGCCTGCCGGCCGACTTTGCCGACATCGCCGCCTTTTGCAGCGGCGGCAGCGTAGGCGACGCGGCGTTTTTCTCTTTTACGGCCGACTGCCAACCCGATATCGTCGGCGAAACCCTCCGCCTGCGCCGCAGCAGCGGCCTGCCGCAGCACTATATTTTCCTCGCCGAATCCGCCGAAAGCGCCGTTTTCCTCGATACGCGCACATCCGAAGTGTCGTGGATACTGTCCGTCGAGTTTGATACCTTTATCCGCGATCAAGCCGCCGTCGCCGATTTGGAAAGCTGGCCGGACTTCGCCGCGTTTTTCGCCTACTGCCTCGCCGAAGAAGAACAAAACGGCAGCTGATACCCTTTCGGAAACGTCATCCCCGCGAAGTTTGAAGAACCAAAAACTACCGGCAACCATCAATCAGGCCGTCTGAAAACGAGCCGCCTTGGTTTTCAGACGGCCTCCGCCGCAGAGTGCGTGCCGCAGCAAACACGCGGCGCAACGCGGAAACCGTTCCTCCCCGTAGGATGTGTTGCGCAGCAACGCACGCGGTTTTGGTTTGCTGCAAACCATGCTGACAAACGGTTCAAGCATTCAAAATAAAAGGCCGTCTGAAAGCGCAGCTTCAACGAAGTTAAAACAGACCAACCGTTTTTTCAGAAACATCATCCCCGCGAAGATGGGGCGGCCTCCCGCCCTTTATTTAAAAAGGCCGTCTGAAACCGCCGCACAGGAGAAAACCCATGCTGCCCCTTCCCCTGACCCCGCTTTTCGATGCCCGCCACATCGCCGTTGTCGGCGCCAGCCAGCGCATGGAAACCCTCGGCGGGCGCGTGTTCGCCGCCCTGCTGCACCGGCCGTTCGACGGTCGGCTCACGCCTGTCAACCTGCGGCGCAAAACCGTGGCAGGGCTGGCGGCTTATGCGGCAGTGGCGCAGATTGGCGAAACGCCCGACGCGGCCGTGGTTGCCGTCAACGCGCAGGGCAGGGCGGGCGCGGTGGCGGCCTGTGCGGCGGCGTGCGTGCCCTGCGTGCTGGTGCTGACGGTCGACGGCGAAGACGGCGGCGCAGACGAATACGCCAAACTGCTGAAAGCGGCGGGCGGCGAAGATGCGCCGACGCAGCTTTTATTGTGCGGCGAAGACGGTTTCAACCTGCCGCAAAACGGCCTGTATGCCGACGGCGGCGGCAGCTTCCCCACAGCGGGACGCGTGGCGCTGATCGGGCGGCAAAACGGCTTCTGCCGCGACGTGTTCCACTGGCTTGGCGGCCTGAACGTCGGCTTTTCCTTTACCGTCGGTTTAACGCCCGCCGCACCGCCCGACCCGTGGCTGAACCGTTTCCGCGAAGACGCGGGCAGCCATGTGCTGGTCGTCCAATACCTGCCCGGACAGAGTGCCGCGTTTTACAGCACGCTGCGGCTGGCGGCGCAGGACAAACAGGTCATTCTCCACGCCGCGCAAAGCCTGTCCGAACAGGAAACCGCGCTGCTGCACGCATTGTGCGGACGCTGCGGCGCACTGCCGACGCGCACGCCCGACGAATTGCGCGCCGCCGTGCGTGCCGCCTGTCTGCCGCGCCTGCGCCACGCGGCAATCGTCCACATCCTCGGCGGCGGCGAAACGGGCTGGTTGGCCGATATGGCGCGCGCTGCCGGTGTGCAGACGCACGTCCTGCCCGCCTACGGCCGCCACGCCAACCCTCTGGAAATCCGCGATTTGGCCGCCGCCGCGCTGGGCGGGCAAGACTGCCGCGCCCTGCTGGTGTCAGCCGCCGAACGCCCCGACGCCGTGCCGCAGCTTGCCCAATTGCAAAAACAGAGCGAAACGCCGCTTTATCTGGCCGCAGGCAGCGCGGCGGCAGGGCTTTCAGACAGCCTGTTGATCTTTGATACACCCGAGCAGGCGGTACGCACGCTGGCGGCGCAAAGCGCGTGGCAGCGCATCCGCAAAGAGCGGCAGACCGCCGCCAAACCGCCGCAGCAGACACCCTCGCCGCCCGATTTGCGCCAGGCTGCGCTGCTGCTGGCACAGCCGGACGAACTTGCCGCCGCCCTGCACCTGCCGCCCGCGCGGCAAGAGGGTTTTTCAGACGGCCTCCTGAGCTATTCCGTGCTGCCGCATACCGGTGCCGTCCTGTCTGCCGCGTGCCGCAGCGGCAATATGCTGCTGCTGCCGCCCTTCGATACCCGCCATGCCCGCCGCCTGAGCCGCTTTTTCGCCAATGCCAAACTGCGTCCCGCCCTCGAGCAGCTGCTGTTTTCCCTCAATGCCGCCGCCTACGGTTTCCCGCAGCTGCAATCGCTGCACATATATGCAGACAGCGCCGCCGCCGTCCTGCACACCGCCTCGCTGTCCGTTACCGCAAACGACGACGGCGGACAGACCGCACAGCCCGTCCCCCTGTTTGCCGCCGCTCCGTTTTCAGACGGCCATTTCTTCACCGCTGCCGACGGCGGCATACTCCACATCCGCCCGATACAGCCCGAAGACGCCGAAGCCCTGCAACACTTCGTCCGCAATATGGACGAAGCCGACCGGCAAACCCGTTTCATGAGCCCGATAAAAGAACTTTCGCCCGCCCAGCTTGCCCAATACAGCCGCCCCGACTACGCACGCGAAGCCGCCCTCGGCGCGTGGCGCGGCAACGGCGAGATGGCCGGTTGGGCGCAATACGCCTGCCTGCGCCACCCCGAAGCCTGCGAGTTCGGCATCGCCGTGGCCGCCGACATGAAAGGGCAGGGGCTGGCTGCCCACCTGCTGCGCCTGCTGGTGCGTCAGGCCGGGCAGCAGGGCTACCGCGCCATCTGCGCCGAAATCCTCGCCGACAACGCCGCCATGATCCGTCTGGCGGAAAAGCTCGGCTTCAAAACCGCCCCCCATCCCGAGGACGCGCGTCTGATAACGGCCAAGCTGCCGCTGCAAAAAGACAAACGTCCGAAAAAACGCCTGCTGCGGCAATAAACGCTTGCACGCAGTCGGCCAAATGCCCTAAAATCCGCGCCTTTGTACTTCTCCGAATTTCATTTTTAAGGAAAACAAACATGGTAGTTATCCGTTTGGCCCGCGGCGGCTCGAAAAAACGTCCCTTTTACAGCGTTGTCGTTACCGACAGCCGCAACCGCCGCGACGGCCGTTTCATCGAACGCGTCGGCTTCTACAACCCTGTTGCCAACGAAAAACAGGAACGCGTCCGCCTGAACAGCGAGCGCCTGAACCACTGGGTCGGCCAGGGCGCACAAATGAGCGATTCCGTTGCCAAACTGGTTAAAGAGCAACAGGCAGCCGCTTAATTTATGGCGGACGGAACACAATGGGTGGCTATGGGCTACATCAAAGGCGCGTTCGGCGTGAAGGGCTGGGTAAAAGTCTCGGCCGACACCGAATACGCCGACAGCCTGCTGGATTACCCGCAGTGGCGTCTGCGTAAAGATGCGTATGCCGTTCAGGTCGAAGTTGAGGCCGGAAAACTGAACGGCGGCGAACTGCAAGTCAAATTTTCCGGCACAAACGACCGCGATGCCGCGCACGCCCTGCGCGGCTACACCATCGAAATCAGCCGCGCCGACTTCGCCCAGACCGAAGAAGGCGAATATTATTGGGCGGATTTGGTCGGTATGGAGGTTGTCAGCCGCAGCGGCGAAGCGCTCGGCACAGTATCCGGGCTGATGGAAACCGGTGCGCACGATATTTTGATTATCGATGGCGATAAAGGAAGGCAGCTGATTCCTTTCGTCGATCACTTTATTGATGATGTCAGCCGCGAAAACCGCACCATCACCGCCGATTGGGCTGCGGATTACCAATGAAAATCCAAGCGATCACCCTGTTTCCAGAAATGTTCGACAGCATTACCGGCTACGGCGTGACCGGAAGGGCGCTGCAACAGGGGCTTTGGCGGTTTGAAGCAGTCAATCCCCGCCGATTTGCCGACAACAAACTCGGCTATATCGACGACAGACCGTTTGGCGGCGGGCCGGGCATGATTATGATGGCGCCGCCAATCTATGACGCCATCGAAGCCGCACGAACGCAGACGCAAAGCGGTCGCGGTAGAGTGATATATCTCAGCCCGCAGGGAGCGCCGCTGACCCATGCAAAAGCGGCGGAACTTGCGCAGCTTTCCGACCTGATACTGCTGTGCGGCCGTTACGAAGGCATAGACGAGCGGCTGCTGCAAAGCAGTGTCGATGAAGAAATCGGTATCGGCGACTTTGTCGTCTCCGGCGGCGAGTTGCCCGCCATGATGTTGATGGATGCGGTATTGAGGCTGGTGCCCGGCGTATTGGGCGATGTGCGCTCCGCCGAGCAGGATTCGTTTTCAGACGGCCTCTTGGACTGCCCGCATTACACCAGACCCACAGAATTTCAGGGCATGGCTGTTCCCGAAGTCTTACGTTCGGGCAACCACGGCCTGATAGCCGAGTGGCGGTTGGAGCAATCGCTGCGACGCACTTTGGCGCGTCGGCCGGATTTGCTGGCACGGCGCAGTTTGATCCCACAGGAAGCCCGCCTCTTGCAGAAAATCAAGCAGGAGCAACGGGACATCCAATCATAATTTAGGAAAAACCATGAATCTGATCCAGCAACTCGAGCAGGAAGAAATCGCCCGCCTGAACAAAACCATCCCTGAATTCGCCCCGGGCGACACTGTCGTCGTATCCGTACGCGTAGTGGAGGGTAACCGCAGCCGTCTGCAGGCTTACGAAGGTGTCGTTATCTCCCGCCGCAACCGCGGCCTGAACAGCAACTTCATCGTCCGCAAAATCTCCAGCGGCGAAGGCGTCGAGCGTACCTTCCAGCTTTACTCTCCCAATGTTGAAAAAATCGAAGTCAAACGCCGCGGCGACGTGCGCCGCGCCAAGCTGTACTACCTGCGCGGCCTGACCGGCAAAGCTGCCCGCATCAAAGAAAAACTGCCTGCCCGCAAAGCGCAGGGCTGATTTCTGCCAAGCAGCTTGTGATGTACAAAACCGCCGTCCTGCCGGGACGGCGGTTTTACTTTGTCTGCCAAACGGACACGCAGATATTTTGTCTGTTTGAATTTCATCCGCAACGCTGTCGGCAGGAATTCGACGGTGACGGTAGGGTATGCGCACTTGGTGTCGGCAGTAAAAGGACAGACGTCGAGAACCGGCCTGACCGTATTGGAGCAGAAAGTCTTGATCGCTTTCGGCACGGATCGGAATCCCCGTACCGTTTTGCGCACAAAAAGGCCGTCTGAAAGCTGCAGCCGTTTTCAGACGGCCTTTTGCTGCGTTGGATAGAAAAGACGGTCAGTTGGACAAAAATGCGTCCGCATCGGCAGTACGGATGCTGCTGACGCGGTTGCCGGATATGTTCAGACGGCCTGCGGCGAAGTCGGCGACGGCCTGCGGCAGCAGTTTGTGTTCTACGGCGAGGACGCGCTGTGCGAGCGTGTCGGCGGTATCACTGTCGAAAACGGGCACGGCGCCTTGCGCGATAACGGGGCCGCAGTCGAGTTCGGCGGTGACAAAATGGATGGTACAGCCGGCGAGGCGGCAGCCCGCATCGAGGGCGCGGCGGTGGGTGTGCAGGCCGGGGAAGGCGGGCAGCAGGGAAGGGTGGATGTTGATCAGACGGCCTTCGTAGCGGCGGCAGAACTCGGGCGTCAGGATGCGCATAAAACCGGCGAGAACGACAAGGTCGGGCTCGTAGCGGTCGATTTCGGCGGCCATTGCGGCGTCGAAAGCGGCGCGGTCGGGGTAGTTTTTGTGGTTGAGGGCGGCAGTGGCGATGTCGCGTTCCGCTGCCCAGGCCAGTCCGGCGGCGTTTTCGTTGTTGCTGAGGACGGCGCGGATGCGGACGTCGGGAATAGCGGCTTCGACAACGGCCTGCATATTGCTGCCGCGTCCGGAAATCAGAATGACGATGTTTTTCATAATGGGTTTTCTTAACGGAGAAACGGGGCGGGATTGTAGCCGAAAGGCTGTCTGAAAGGGGAGGCGGGCTGTGGTTTTCAGACGGCCTTCTTGAGGGGAGCGGATGCCGTATGTCCTTTGTCTGTTACATACGGATATTTGCCGCAAAGCGGTGCGGATATAACGCTTACCCGGTTTGCTATGGGTTCGCTTTGGAGCAGGACTTTGAGGCCGTCTGAAAGTCGGGGTTTCAGTGAAGTTATAAATTATCAGGGAGTAGGGCAGACGGCTTGTTTCATTCATGTAAAAACGAAAACCCGATATAAAGGAGAACCCTCCGTTATCAAACGGAGGGTTAGAAATGCTGGCACGCCCACGGGGAATCGAACCCCGGTTACCGCCGTGAAAGGGCGATGTCCTAACCGCTAGACGATGGGCGCGGTGATTTGAGTTGTTTGGCGCACCCGGAGCGATTCGAACGCCCGACCCTCTGGTTCGTAGCCAGATACTCTATCCAACTGAGCTACGGGTGCGAGAAAGACGCGGATTATAGGGAGGCCGGTTGGTGCTGTCCAGCGTTTTTTGTCGGGGAAAACCGGGTTTGCGGCAGTTTGTTCAAAATACTGGAAATTATTTTTCAGACGGTCTGTGTTGTTTGCGGTTGCAGCGGCTTTGAGGCCGTCTGAAAACTTCGGACAGGGCTAAATCATGCCGATGCCGGAGAGTTCGCGCGCCATTTTGGCGGCGGCGTTGTCGGTCATGCCGCCGACGAAGTCGAGGATTTTCATGTAGGCGGTGTAGAGGCTGTCATCGGGGGTGAGGGGGTGGGCGTTTTTGAGCAGTTCGAGGGCGAGGCTCTGGCGGGTGCCGGCGCGGCCTTCGGTGAGGTATTGGCAGGCGGCGGGGACGAGCAGGCCGAGGATGGAGCCGAGACAGGGGAAGGAGGCGATTTCGGTCATCAGTTTGCTTTGGTGGCGGAAGATGCGGGTGCGGGCGAGTTCTTTGGCGTTTTCGAGGGTGTCCTGCACTTCGGGGCTGCACAGGGCGAGGAGGTCGCGGCCTTTGAAGCTGCCGTCGAGCAGGTCGCCCTGGTGGGTGATGAAGGTTTGGGCGACGTCGTCGATGGCGCGGCCGATGGCGATGCCGCGCAGCATGGCGCAGCGTTGGCGGCCGGATTGGGCGTGGAAGGTGGGTTCGATGAAGGTGAGGCCAGAGAGGACGGTTTCGACTTCGGTGTCGGTGAGCAATTCCAAATCCACTGCGTCTTCAAGGTCGAGCAGGGCGTAGCAGATGTCGTCGGCGGCTTCCATGAGGTAGGAGAGGGGGTGGCGCGCCCAGTGGTCGCGGCCGTGGCTGACGAGGCCGAGGGTGTCGGCGACGCGGCGGATGTAGGGCAGCTCGGTTTGGTAGATGTTGAATTTTTTTGTGCCGTTGGGGTGCTGCGTGGTCCAAGGGTATTTGAGCAGCGCACCGATGGTGGCGGCGGTAAGGCGCATGCCGCCTTTGTCGGGGTACATTTCGAGGCTGGCGAGGATGCGCAGGCTGTGGGCGTTGCCTTCGTAGGTTTGCACGTCGTTGCGTTCGGCGGGACTGAGGTTTTGCAGGTAGGCGGCGTGTTGCGGGTTGCGGAACCAGTCGCGCAGGGCGTCTTCGCCGGTGTGGCCGAAGGGCGGGTTGCCGAGGTCGTGGGCTAGGCAGGCGACTTGAACGATGGCGCCGATGTCGCCGGGGGTGTTGTTTGCGGGGAGAAAGCCGCCGGCCTTCATCATGACGCCGACGCGGTTGCCGATGCTGCGGCCGACGCTGGCGACTTCGACGCTGTGGGTGAGGCGGTTGTGGGTGAGGTCGTGTTCGGCGAAGGGGTGGACTTGGGTTTTGCGTCCGAGGCGGCGGAAGGCGCCGGAGAAGACGACGCGGTCGTAGTCGATGTGGAAGTCGGTACGCAGGGCGTCGGCGCCTTCTTGGGTGGAGGGGGTGACGGTGGGGACGATTTCGCCGTCTTTGGGGCGGAAGCGTTGGGTGCTCAGAAGCTGCGGCCAGTTCATCTGTGTCATGTACGGGTTCTCCTTGTTTTTGATATGGTTTGAGGCCGTCTGAAAAGCCGCCGAGGCTTTTCAGACGGCCTTTGGGTGGCGTCCGGTTCGGGTTTATGCGCCGAAGTGCTGTTCCAAAACGGTGGCGGCGTGTTTGTGCCAGCTGCCGGGGATGAAGCCGAGGCTGCGGGCTTTGTCGCAGTTGAGCACGGAATAGAGCGGGGCGTTGCGCTCTTTGTGCAGCACAGACGAGGGAGTGGGAACAAGTGTGGGCATGACGAATGCGGGGTTGCGTTCGGCGGCGGTTTGCAAAACGGTTTGGGCGAAGGTGTAGTCGCTGAACGCCTGGCTGCCGCAGTAGTGCAGCAGCCCTTGCGGGAAGCGCGGCAGTTGCAGCAGGCCGATAACGGTGTCGGCCAGATCGCCTGCGAAGGTGGGGCAGCCGGCGTTGTCGTCGGCCAGTGCGATTTCGCCGCCTGCGGCCGCGCGGTCGAGCAGATCGGTGACAAAGTTGCGGCCGCTGCCGCTGTAGATCCACGAGCTGCGGACGACGACGGTGTCCGGTTCGGATGCCAGTGCCAAAAGTTCGCCCGCCAGCTTGGATTGGGCATAGAGGCATTTCGGGTTGGGCGGGTCGGCTTCGGTGTAGGGGATGCGGCTGTTGCCGCCGAAAACGTAGTCGGTGGAAATGTGGACGAATTTGGCGCCCACGGCGTAGGCGGCCTGTGCCAAGTTGCGCGTGCCTGCGGCGTTGACGGCAAACACGCGTGCGGCGTTGTCTTCGGCTTTGGCCGCGCCGGTATAGGCGGCGGTATTGACGACGGCGTCGGGCTGGAAGTTTTCCGCCATGCTGAGCACGGCGTCGCGGTCGGTGATGTCGAGGGTTTTCGAGTCGGTGGCGATCAGTTCCCAATCTTCGGGCAGGCGGCTGCGGACGTATCGGCCGAGCTGGCCTTTCGAACCGGTAAGCAGGATGCGCATGGTTGTTCCTTTGCGGTGGAATGTCGAAGGTAAAGCGGTTGCGCAGTTTACCCTGTCGGCGGCGGGTTTGAAAGACAAAAGGCCGTCTGAAAAAATGCCGTGCGGGCGTCTTGCGGTATGTCAAGCTGCGTTAAAATTTGTCTGCGGCGCGCGGAAGGTTTGTTATATAATCCGACCGAACCCGCAAAACGGGTTGTTCCCCCGTTAACCATCAATTAATTAAGAGGACGAGCTATGTTTCCCGAATACCGTGATCTGATTTCCAAACTGAAACAGGAAGACACCCATTTTGCCCGCCTGTTCGACGAGCACAACGAGCTGGATGACAAAATCTCCGGTTTGGAAAACGACCCCGTCGCCAGCGTGTCGGCGCAGGACGAAATCGACGCGCTGAAAATCAAAAAACTGGCGCTGAAAGACCAGCTGTTCGATCTGCTGAAAAAAGCCGAAGCCGAAGGCAAATAAGCCGCAGTTTTGTCATATCAGGCCGTCTGAAAACGCTCCGCCGCCCGGCGGCAGCCGTTTTCAGACGGCCTTTTGTGCTACACTTGCCGCTTTTTGTAAACCGCAGCGCCACAGGACAACCGAATATGACCGCCCCTTTGAAATTCACCAAAATGCACGGCTTGGGCAACGACTTTATCGTGATCGACGGCATTTCGCAGCCCTTCGATCCCGCCGCCGCGCCGATTGCCGCGTGGGCGGACAGGCACACGGGCATCGGTTTCGACCAGCTTCTGCTGGTGGAAAAACCCTCGTCGCCCGATGCCGATTTCCGCTACCGCATTTTCAATGCCGACGGCGGCGAAGTGGAGCAGTGCGGCAACGGCGCGCGCTGCTTCGCCCGTTTCGTCGCCGACCGCGGCCTGACAGGCAAACGGGAAATCCGCGTGGAAACGGCGAAGGGCATTATCGTACCGAAGCTGGAAGACAACGGTTTAGTCACGGTGAATATGGGCAAACCGCGTCTGAGGCCGTCTGAAATCCCCTTTCTGCCGCAGGAAGGCGAAGCGGACGATGCTTTGGAATACGCCGCGCAGATCGGCGGCGAAACGGTGCGTTTCGGCGTGGTGAACATGGGCAACCCGCATGCGGTTTTACAGACGGCCGATACGGCTTCCGCCCCCGTCGGCCGCATCGGCGCGGCTTTGGAGCTGCATCCGCAGTTTCCCGAAAAAGCCAATATCGGCTTTATGCAGGTGCTCGACAACCGCCATATCCGCCTGCGCGTGTTCGAGCGCGGCGTGGGCGAAACGCAGGCCTGCGGCACGGGCGCGTGCGCGGCGGTGGTGCAGGGCGTGCGTTTGGGACTTTTGGACGCGGGCGCTCCGGTGGAAGTGGCGCTGCCGGGCGGCAGGCTGTCGGTTTCGTGGGACGGCAGCGGAGATGTGATGATGACCGGACCGGCGCAAACGGTGTTTGACGGCGAACTGGTTTATTGAGAAAGCGGCCGATGAATATCCGTCCCGATTTGTGCTGTGCCGCGGCCTATGCCGCGCTTTTTGCCGCCGCCGTCTGGCAGAGCCGCCGTATCGGCTGGCTGCTGGCCGCCGTGTTCTGCTGGCTGGCGGCGGGCTTTGCCGGAATGTGGCTGCTGCCGCGTATGCTGGCGCCGTTCAGCACGGTGGTGCTGTATGCGCCGCAGCTGTATATCGTGCCCGCCTGCCTGCTGTTCTTGGCCGCCAACGCCCGCCGCACGGATGAGGCGTCTTATTATACGGCCGGCAACCGGGCGCTGCCGGTGCGCTTTGCCGCCGCCGCCGTGGCAATGGGCTTGGGACACGCGCTGGTGACCGGACTGGTGTGGCTGCGCTATCCCGAAGGAATGACGCCGCGCGCCCTGCCGTTTTTAGCCGACCTTATCCTGCTGCAACCCGTTTACTGGCTGGGCATGCAGTTGCTGTTGATGGCGCTCTTTTCCCTGCACAACCGCATCGCCGCGCGCGCGCCGTCGGTGTTCGGCATCCGCCAGATACAGGGCGGCATGCTGGTGGTGATGCTGGCGCAGGCGGTTTACGCGGTGTCGATGATGCGTTGGCGCTGAGGCGCAGTCCTTATAACTTTTAGTTTGCCGCGCCGTGCGGGGAAGTTATTTTGTTTTCAGACGGCCTTCTTTTAAGATGCCCGCCGTTCACGTCCAACCGTCCCTTCATCAAGGAAAAACACTATGAATATCGCAAAAAACATTACCGACCTGATCGGCAACACCCCGCTGGTCGAACTGAACCGCCTGGGCGAAGGCCTGCCCGGCCGCGTTGTCGCCAAACTCGAATTCTTCAACCCCGGCAGCAGCGTTAAAGACCGCATTGCCGAAGCCATGATCGAAGCGGCGGAAAAAGAAGGCAAAATCAACAAAAACACCATCATCGTCGAAGCCACCAGCGGCAACACTGGCATCGGCCTGGCCATGGTCTGCGCCGCACGCGGCTACAAACTGGCCATCACCATGCCCGAGAGCATGAGCAAAGAGCGCCGCATGCTGTTGCGCGCCTTCGGTGCGGAACTGATTCTGACGCCCGCCGCCGAAGGCATGGGCGGTGCCATTGCCCGCGCCAAAGCGCTGGTAGACGAGCATCCCGACACCTACTTCATGCCCCGCCAGTTCGACAATCCCGCCAACGTCGAAATCCACCGCCAAACCACCGCCGAAGAAATCTGGCGCGATACCGACGGACAAGTCGACATCTTCGTTGCCGGCGTCGGCACGGGTGGCACCGTTACCGGCGTGGGCGAAGTGCTCAAAGCGCGCAAACCCGGTGTGAAAATCGTTGCCGTCGAGCCCGATGCCTCGCCCGTGCTGAGCGGCGGCGAAAAAGGCCCGCACCCGATTCAGGGCTTGGGCGCAGGCTTTATCCCCAGCATCCTCAACACCGGCATCTACGACGAAATCATCCGCGTTACCGGCGAAGACGCTTTCGCTACCGCCCGCGCCTCTGCCGAAAAAGAAGGCATCCTCGTCGGCATCTCCTCCGGCGCCGCCATTTGGAGCGCCCTACAATTGGCCGCCAAAGAAGAAAACCGCGGCAAGCTGATTGTGGTGCTGATTCCCTCCTACGGTGAACGCTACCTTTCCACACCGCTATTTGCCGATTTGGTATAGGCGGATTTTCATACGACACACGGGCAGCCGGTTGTTTCCGGCTGCCCGCGTTTGTTTGATAAAACTTGTAAAGAGCAGCCCGGTTATGGTATTTTCGCCGCCCTCAACCGGCCTGACGCCGCAGTCCGAACCGCCGGAAAACCATCAAAAAAGGAGTTTGCGCCCGCCATGAAAAAATACCTTCCCCTCCTGCTGGCCTGCGCCGCACTGTCTGCCTGCGAAACCGTTTCCGTCCCCGGCATCGGCGCGGGCAGAAAACCCGAAGCCGTCCGCCCCCAGCCGGGCGCCTACCGCCTCGCCCCGAGCCACTGGGCGGACGTGGCGAAAATCCGTGACGAAGCCACCCGCCTGAGCGACCAGGTAGGGCAGGGCAAAATCACCAAAGTGCAGGCCGCGCAGCAGCTCAACCGCTTCCGCATCCGCCTGGTCGGCAACAACCCCGTCGACGACAGCATTTACGACGTCTACCTGCGCTCCGCCGTAGACAGCCAGCGCGGCGCCATCAGCAGCGCCCAGTCCAAGCAGTATATCGGCAACGCCCTCAAAGGCTGGCAGACCCGCTGGCCGCATATGCAGAACAAACCGGCTAACCCCGCCTTCGCCAACTTCCTGATGGAACTGATGGGCTTGCAGCCGCTGAAATAAACGTTTAACCGCCGCAAAGAGGCCGTCTGAAAACCGTTCGGACGGCCTTTTTCTTTTTGGTTTCCGCATCGTTGAAGCGGCGTTTTCAGACGGCCTCTTATTTGCCGTACGCTTCCCGCAAAACCCAAACTGAGTTGCGGCACATCTTGTTTCATGAGAGCCATGTTTGCTAAGCGGCGCGCATGGTTTGGTTTTTTCGGAAAACCGAACGGATAAACAAAAGGCCGTCTGAAAAACCCGAAACAGGGTTTTCAGACGGCCTTTTTCAGACGAATCGGGGGCTGTTGGCATTCAGCTTGTGAAGCAGATTTTTACCAAAAACACTGCCGCAAGGCAGATCGTCAACGCGGCTTAGAATTTGCTTTTGATGTCGTCAATCAGGCTTTCCGCTTTGGCCTTGGCTTCGTCGGCCAATCGCCCTGCTTCGTCTTTGCCTTTTTGCAGCATTTCGGCGGCGTTGCCTTCCAGTTCGGCGGCAGCCTCTTTTGCCTTGCCCGCGCCCTGTTGCAGCAGGCCTTCGGCTTTCAGTTTGCCGTCGCCCAGCATTTCGCCTGCGGCTTCTTTCAGTTTGCCGGTGATTTCGTCGAGTTTGCCGTTCATATCGCTTTCCTTTTTTTGCGGTTAATCGGAAGCCGCAGTGTAAGGGCTTGGGGAAAAAATATCCGGCTGCGGCAGCCGAAAGGTCGTCTGAACGCCCCGGCCGGTGTCTGCAGCCTGTTTGAGTTTCGGTGCAGGCATTTGTCGGACGGAAAACGGCAGGCCGTTTTCAGACGGCCTCCTGCGCCGCAAAGCCTTCGTCTGCCTGCGCCGTCTTTTCCAGCAGCGGGTTGCGCGAGGCGAGGATTTCGGCCAGGGCGCGGCCGATGCGGCGGGCGTAGGTGATGTCGTTGAGCAGCGAGGAAGCCTGCCAGCCGTTCAGTTCTTTGTTGCGCAGTTTCACCATCGCGCGGCCGCGCAGGGTTTCGAGCGTTTCGATGTGGGCGTCGAGCTGGCGCTCCAGTTCGGCGCGGGTTTCTTCTGTATTGGCGCTGTCGGCGCGGCGGAACAGCAGCAGGGTTTTGAAAACGTGGCGGCGCAGGCGCAGGTAGTCGCGGTTAGCGGGCGAGGCGCTGTCGGACAAATACTGCTGCATGTTTTTTTGCAGGTGCTGGCTCTCTTTCACCGTTTCGACGATCTGCCAGGCGGCGGTCTGTTTGGCGGCAAGCTGCCTTTGCTGCGTTTCATCAGAGGGATCGAGTTTGCCGGCAAATTCGAGGATGCTGCTGAACAGCGGCTTGATCTGCCACGCATACAGGCGGGGAACGTCGGTATCGAGCGGCGGCGCGGGGTCGGGCAGGCTGCGGTCGTCGGCCGTTTCGTCATAGAGCAGCGCGGGCGGCAGGAAGAGGGCGTGGCAGACGGTTTCGACGCCCGCTTTGTCGAGGTGGCGTACTTCCTTGCCCAGCGCCGCCAGCGCGGTGTCGGGCGAGAGCAGCATATTGGCGTTGAGATACTGCGGCTCGAGCGCGGCCGTGTCTTCGGGCAGGCTGTCGGCGTCGGCCGTATCGGGCAGGCGGCGGGTGAGTTCGCGGGCGAGGCGCTCTTGGAATTTCCAGAACACGGCGATGCCCAAGACGTTGAACAGGGTGTGGAAGAGCGCCAGTTGCAGCAGCGCCCCCATGCCCAGCCATTGCCCGATGAGGATAACGGCCTGTGTCAGCGGCCACCATACGGCTAGCGACAGGGCGGCGGTCACGACGTTGAACAAAACGTGTGCCACGGCCAGCCGCCGCCCGCTGCGGTCGCTGCCGAGCATACCGACCAGCGCGGTGGACACGCTGGTGCCGACGCACGAGCCGACGGCCACGGCAAAGCCCTGCATCAGCGTGAGCTGTCCGCCCGACAAGGCCGCCAGCGCCAGCAGCAGCGTGGCGTGCGACGACTGCAAGACGACGGTGAGCAGAAAGCCGACGGCAAAAAAGAGCAGGGTTTCGCCCATGCCGCCTATCTGCGTGCCGGAAAAATCGATGTCCGCGCCGAAAGCTTGAAAGCCGTCTTTGATTTCGTCCACGCCGAGGAAAATCAGCGCCACGCCCACCAGCACGCGGCCGAGGGCGCGGCTGCGGCCGCCGAAAAAGCCCGAAAGGATGCCGAACACCAGCATCGGCAGCGCGGCGGGTGACAGGCTGAGGTTCTGCCCCGCCAGCGCCAGCAGCCACACGCCGCCCGTCGCGCCGAGGTTGGTGCCGAGGATGATGGCGATGCCGCCGGAGAGCGTAATCATGCCCGAGCTTAAAAACGCCATCGCCAACAGCGCCACCAGCGTGCTCGACTGCAAAACCAGCGTCGCGCCTGTGCCGAAAACCACGCCTTTGAGCGGCGTGGCCGTAGATTTGTGCATCCAGCCTTCCAGGCGCCCGCCCGCCGCGTTGCGCAGCCCTTCTTCGATGTTTTGCATGCCGAAGAGAAACAGCGCCAGCCCGTAACACAGGCGCAGCCAGGGCGGGCTGTAAACAAAGCTCGCCGCCAGCGCCAGCAGCAGCGCGGCGAAGAGAAAATATTTCTGCACCGGGTTGACCATCCGTTTTCTCCTTTTTCGTTTTCGTTACGGCATAAACGGCATTCTAACCGAAAGGCTGCTCCCGCCTGCGCGGGAATGATGTTTCCGAATGCGTGGCGGCGGTTTGCCGTGCGGCGCGGCAACATGTTAATATCGCATCCGGCCAACATTTCTTAACGCAAGGCCGTTTTCTTTTAACTTTACCATCAAAAAGGATAGTGCTCATGAACCGTCGTCAATTTATCGGCAGCACCGCCGCAGTCTCCCTTGCCGCCGCCGCGTCGCTTGCCAAAGCCCACGACCACCACGCCCACCACCACGCCGCGCCCGCCGCCGCCAATCCCTACGAAGCCGCGCGCCTGGCCGCAGGCCACTGCGTCGCCGCCGGACAAGTGTGCCTCGCCCACTGCATCAGCCTGCTCAACCAGGGCGACACCAGCATGAAAAACTGCTCCGTCGCCGCCAACCAAATGTTGGCACTGTGCGGCACACTGCAAAACCTTGCCGCCCAACAGTCGCGCCTGACCCCCGCGCTGGCCAAAGTGTGCATCGAAGCCTGCAAACAGTGCGCCGCCGCCTGCAAAGAACACGCCGCACACCACGCCGAATGCAAAGCTTGCTACGAATCCTGCACCGCCTGCATTAAAGAGTGCGAAAAAATCGCCGCCTGATGCGCGTTTGAATGCAAACAGGCAGAAAGGCCGTCTGAAACCCCGAACACAGGTTTCAGACGGCCTTTTTTTCAGACGGCCTTTCTGCGGGTTTTGCCAAATGTTTGCGGCCGCGCCGAAACCGAGCGTTCGGAAACGCCATTCCCGCGCGGCATCGGGCGGCTTTGCAAATACAAACAGGCCGTCTGAAAGTCCGCATAGGGGTTTCAGACGGCCTTTTTTCAGACGGCCTTTCTGTGGGTTCTGCCCGCCGGTCGGCCGATGCCGAAACCACGCTTTCAGACGGCCTCTTGCCGCGCCGCGCCGATGCCCAAGGGCAGCAGCACGAGCACGCCGCAATAGGCCGCCCACTGCTTCAACAGCGGCCGCCGCCGCGCCGTGTGCCAGATTTGGCCGAAGGTACGTTCAATGGTACGCACGAAAAGCAGCGACACGACGGGCAGCGAGGAGAGGCCGAGGGCGGGCAGGGCGGCGGCCTGGTGGCGGAAGCGGTTGAGGTCGGCAAACAGCGCCGCCGAGCCGTCGGGAAACAGGGCGGCGTTTTCAGACGGCCAAAACGGTCGGGGCATGGGCTGTGCTCCAAAACGGGGGAGGCGATTGTATAGCGGCGGCCGTCTGAAAGCGAAGTTTCAGTAAAGGAATAACGGGTGCGCGGCTTTCGGAAGCATCATTCCCGCGTAGGGGAAACGGCTTTTGCGCTCTGTAAAGCCGCTTAGCAAAGCACACGGCAAACCGTTATAATCCGCCCGTTTTGTGTAAAGAAAGTGTAATCATGCAATATCTGAAACAGGCGGTGGCGGGGGCGCAGATTCTCTTCGTCGCCTTCGGCGCGATGGTACTCGTGCCGCTGCTCACCGGCCTCAATCCTTCCATGGCCTTGCTCGGCGCGGGCATCGGCACGCTGCTGTTCCAACTGTGCACGCGGCGCAAAGTGCCGATTTTCCTCGGTTCGTCCTTCGCCTTTATCGCGCCGATTATCTACGCGATGCAGGAATGGGGCATGGGCAGCACGATGTTCGGCCTGTTTGCCGCCGGTTTTATGTATTTCGTGTTTGCCGCGCTGATTAAATGGCGCGGGCTGGACGCGGTGAACAAGTTGCTGCCGCCCGTCGTTATCGGCCCGGTGATTATGGTGATCGGCCTGTCGGTGGCGGCGGTGGCCAGCCAGATGGCGATGGGACAGGCGGGCGGCGAGCAGAAATACGATTATGTGCAGTCGCTTCTGCTGTCGGGCTTTACCTTTGCCGTGACCGTTGTCGTTGCCGTGTTCGGCAGCAAAATGATGAAGCTGATCCCGATTCTGATCGGCGTGGCGGCGGGCTATCTCGCGGCCTGGGCGCTGGGCATCGTCGATACCGCCGCCATCGCGCAGGCCGACTGGTTTACCGTGCCCGAGTTCCACCGCCCCGAAGTGAACTGGCAGGCCGCGCTGTTTATGCTGCCCGTGGCCGTTGCCCCCGCCATCGAACACATCGGCGGCATCATGGCCATCGGCAAAGTAACGGGGCAGGACTACGCCGCCGATCCCGGCCTGCACAAAACGCTGGCGGGCGACGGCCTGGGCGTGTGCGTGGCCGGCCTGATCGGCGGCCCGCCCGTCACCACCTACGGCGAAGTGACCGGCGCGGTGATGCTGACAAAAAACAGCAACCCCTCCATCATGACCTGGGCGGCATTGTTCGCCATCTGCATGGCCTTTTTCGGCAAATTCAACGCATTCCTCGCCTCGATTCCGCTGCCGGTGATGGGTGGCGTGATGATCCTGCTGTTCGGCACCATCGCCTCGCTCGGCCTGAAAACGCTGATTGACGCGCAGGTGGATTTGATGAAACCGAAAAACCTGGTGATCGCCAGCTCGGTGCTGACCACGGGCGTCGGCGGCATGGTGTTCAAAGTCGGCAGCGTCAGCTTCGCGGGTGTCGGCCTGTGCGCGGTGCTGGCGATTGTGCTGAATCTGGTGCTGCCCGACAGGGCGGATCAGGAATAAGCGATTCGGTATAAAAAGGCCGTCTGAAAAACCCGAAACAGGGTTTTCAGACGGCCTTTTTTGTCTGCACGGTTTCTGCACAACCCCGAAACCGTATGTATTGCGCAGCGATGCAAAAGCTGCGTTTTCAGACGGCCTCACCGCTCGGCCAGCAGTTTCAGCAGCAGTTGTTTTTCCGCCGCATCTAGCCCTTCGGCGGTGGCTTTGCGTTTGAGGGTGTCGATTTGGGTGGTTTTGAAGGCTTTGGCGAGTTTGTCCATGCCTTCGGCGAAGGCGGCTTCGTCTTCTTTGCCCGCGCCGTCTCCGTCGGCGCCGCCGTTGCGGTAGATGCCGCGCAGGATCTGTTCGCCGGTGCTGCCGCGCAGGTGTTCCCAAATCTGCGCGTGGGCGGGTAGGGCGGGGCTGCTGCGGATGAAGTCGGCGATGTTGGCGAGGCAGGCGGCGTCGCCGTCGAGGACGAAATATTCGGGCAGGCGGACATGGACGACCCAGGCGGGGTTGGCCATCAGGCTGCGGATAAGCTGCTGGGTCAGCGTGAGCATCTGCGGGCGGCGGGCGGGGATGGGCGGCAGCTTGTAGCTTTGGGCTTTGACGTGCCGCTTGGGCGCTTCCTGGCCGAGCAGGTGGGCGAGGTTGGCGGGGTCGATGCCGACCAGTTCGCTGAGTTTTTGTTTTAATAAAAACGCGAGTGCGGGTGCGCTAATCTGTGCCAGAAGCGGTGAGGCGGTTTTCACCAATTCGGCTTTGCCCTCTTGGGTGTTGAGGTTGAGGCCGTCTGAAAGCGCGTGCCAGAAGTATTCGGACAGGGGCTTGCTTTGGTGTACCAGCGCGTCTTCAAACTGCGCTTTGCCGTAGGCGCGGATGTAGCTGTCGGGGTCGTGTTCTTCGGGCAGGAAGAGAAAATGCAGCGCTTTGCCGTCTTTGAGCTGGGGCAGGGCGTTTTCGAGCGCGCGCCATGCAGCTTTGCGTCCGGCCGCGTCGCCGTCGAAGCAGAAATAAATGCTGTCGGCCTGACGCATCAGGATTTTGACGTGTTCGGCGGTGGTGGCCGTACCGAGTGCGGCCACGCCGTAGCCGATGCCGAACTGCGCGAGCGCAACCACGTCCATATAGCCTTCGACCACCAAAATCCGCCCCGCTTCTTTGACGGCGGCGCGGCCTTCGTAGAGGCCGTAGAGGTTTTTGCCTTTGTCAAACAGCGGCGTGTCGGGCGAGTTGAGATATTTGGGTTTGGAGTCGTCGAGCACGCGGCCGCCAAAGCCGATGACTTGGCCGCGCGTGTCGCGGATGGGGAACATGATGCGGTGGCGGAAGCGGTCGTAATGGCGGCCTTGCTCTTCATTGTGGATAACCATGCCGCTTTCCACCAGCGGGCTGTTGGGGTAGGGCTGGAACACTTGTGCGAGCGGCGTCCAACCGTCGGGTGCGTAGCCCAAGCCGTAGCGGGCGATGATTTCCGCACTCAGGCCGCGCGTGTCGAGATATTGTTGCGCGGCCGGATGGAGCTTGAGCTGCTGGGCGTAAAAATCGGCGGCGGCGGCGGTGGTTTCTTCCAGCGTCTGCTGCTTTTTTTTGCGCTCAGCGCGGATTTCGGGATTGTCGTTCTGCCCGCGCACGCGCGGCACGACCATGCCCGCGCGGTCGGCCAGATACTGCACCGCTTCGGGAAACGACAGCCCCTGATGCTCCATGATGAAGCCGATGGCCGAGCCGTGCGCGCCGCAGCTGAAACAGTGGTAAAACTGTTTGCTGGGGCTCACGGAAAACGACGGCGTTTTTTCTTTGTGAAACGGGCAACAGGCCATGTAGTTGGCACCGCCTTTTTTCAGCGGCACCTGTTCGTCGATGATGTCGACGATGTCGACCTTGGCCAAAAGCTCGTCGATAAAGTCGGATGGAATCATAGTGTGGCGGGGAAGGGAGAAGATTCAGACGGCCTTCGGGCGCGCAAAAAAGTAGGCCGTCTGAAAAACAAGGCCGCGGATTTTAACACGCCTCCCCGTTTTGGCTGCGCCGAAACTGCGCTTTCAGACGGCCTGCCGTTTTGCGTTCGGACGGCCTTACGGTTTCTCTTCGTCCGCATCCGTTCCGGCGGCGGGGGCGCCGCAGTGGAAGCAGTAGCGGTTGAAGACGCTTTTGCGGGTTTCGCATTGTTTGCAGCGGTCGAAGATGTCGATGCCGCAATGCGGGCAGAAATCCATTTCGGGGTGTTGGAAATCCAGCGTGCGCTCGCAGCCGGGGCAGATGCTTTTGGCGATGCGCTGTTGGGCAAGGTCATAGTCGAGGCTGCGGCTGCGTTCGGGTGCGGGTTGGGCTTCTTCGGTGCGTTTGCGTTCAAGGTAGCGGCTCATGGCGGTGATGGCGTAGCGGCCGATCAGGACGGTGGCGAGGATGCCGACGGCGTAGCGCACGTAGCCGCCGTAGCTGGGCAGGTAGGGGACGAGTTCGACGAAGAAGGCGAAAAGGGCGAAGTAGATGAAGCCCCAGACAAACGGCCACCAGCGCGATTGGCGTTTTTTGGCAAACAGCCAGCCGGCGGCCAAAAGCAGGGGCAGGGTGAGGGCGAGGCGGTAGAGGAAAACGGTGAGCTCGGTGCGGCGGTCGTCGGCGTCTTTGGTTTTCTGCGCCTGCGTTTCCAATTCGTTCAGACGGCCTTCGTTGCGCGCGGACTGTTGTTCGTTGTCGAGCAGTTGGCGGCGCAGGGCGTCGTATTGTTGTTGCAGTTTCTGTTCTTTGGCTTTGAGGCCGTCGATTTTGCGCGTGCGTTCGAGCACTTCGGGGTTTTGTTCGGATTGTTCGGTGGCCGAGCGGGTGGCCAGCCAGTTGTCGAGGCTTTGCTGCTCGGCGGCGGTTTGCGCCTGCTGTTTTTCCAGCGCAAGGAAGGCTTGGTCGCGCGCGTCGGCGAGTTTGCTGTTTTCCGCCGCCAGCCGGCCTTTTTCCTCGCGCAGGGGACGGGCGCCGATGTCATCCGCGTAGTTTTCCAGCGTGCGGCTTTCGACGGTCATCGGCAAATCGCCGATGATTTTGCCGCCCAGGCCGATGAGGAAGGAGGCGAAAATCAGGGCAATCAGCCACAGGCCGCGGCGGAACCATTTTTCGGGCAGGCGGCTGCCCGCGGATTTGCTGTTCATGGTGTTTTCCTTTGTGGGACGGGGAGGGCGGCAGTATAGCCGCGCTTTCAGACGGCCTCAAAGGGCTTGGCGCAAAAGCGTTGGCGAAAGGCCGTCTGAAACGTTTGCCGCGCCGCGCCGCCGTGTGCCGTTTCCACCTGAAAATGCGGTTTTTATGCGGGTTGGCACGCAAACCGCGGCGGATAATGCCCGGCTTCTGCGCGTGCGCAAACTTTTCTGCCGCAGCGTTTGACAGCGTGGCGGGAAATGTCTATAAACCGCCCGCCGTTTCCGTTTCACCGAAAGCCATATCTTATGAAAAAACTGCTTTTCTTTTTTGCCGCCCTGTTTTCGCTCGGCAGTGCGTTTGCCGTCGATCCGTCGCAGCTGCTGCCGCCTGAGGAAGCCTTTGTGCCGCGGGTGCAGGCCACGGACAAGGGTGTGGAAATCGGCTTCAAAATCGCCGACGGCTACTATCTCTACCGCGACAAAATCACTATCGCCGCCGAGCCGCAAACGGCCTTTGCCGCGCCCGTTTATTCGCCGGGCAAGGAGAAGGAAGACGAATTTTTCGGCAAACAGACGGTTTACTACCATCAGGCCGCCGTTTCCTACGCCTACACCGCCAAACCGCAGGACGGCTATAAGCTGACCGTGATGTATCAGGGCTGCGCCGACGCGGGCGTGTGCTATCCGCCGACGGAAACCTCGTTCGACATCAAAGGAGCGGGGCTGTATCAGGTGAACGCGCCCGCAGCGGAAAAACCGTCCGCCCGCTTCACCGCGCCTGCGGCCGTAACGCAGACGGAGGGACAGTCCGCCCCCGCCAAAACGCCCGACAGCAGCCGCTTCAAACTTTCGTGGGACACTTTGAACGCCAATCTGTTGGCGTTTTTTCTCGCGGGTCTCGGCCTGAGCTTCACCGCCTGCATGTATCCGCTGATTCCCATCGTGTCCAGCATCGTCGTCGGCGACAAAAACGCCTCCAAAGGGCGCGCCCTCGCGCTGACGCTGGTGTACACGCAGGGCTTGGCGCTGACCTACACGCTGGTCGGCGTGATTGCGGGCACGACGGGCGCGCTGCTGACCGTGTGGCTGCAACAGCCCGCTGTCGTCCTCGCTGCCGCCGCGCTGATGGTGGTGTTGGCGCTTTCCATGTTCGGCCTCTTCAACATCCAACTGCCCAATGCCGTGCAGAGCTATTTCCAAAACCAGAGCAACAAGCTTTCGGGCGGCAAAATCGCCGGCGTGTTCGGCATGGGCATGCTCTCCGCCCTGATTGTCGGCCCCTGCGTCGCGCCGCCGCTGGCCTTTGCGCTGGGCTATATCGGCCAGACGGGCGATGCGGTGCTCGGCGGCCTCGCCCTTTACGCCCTCGCGCTGGGCACGGGCGTGCCGCTGGTAATCATCGGCACCTTCGGCGGCCACGTCCTGCCCAAGGCGGGCGACTGGATGAACGGCGTCAAATACGCCTTCGGCTTTATCCTGCTGGCCGTTGCCGTTTACCTTGCCTCGTCCTTCCTGCCCTATGCCGCCGCAGCCGCGCTGTACACCGCGCTGCTGCTCGCGCCCGCACTGCTGATGCTGGCGAAGCTGGGCGGCATGAACGGCCGTCTGAAAACCTTTGCCGCCGTTTTGTCCGCCCTCCTGCTGGCGGGCGGCGCATGGTTCGGCCTGCAAAGCTGGCGCGGCGAAAGCACCGCCCTGCACGCCTTTTTAACCCTGCATCCTGCCGCCGTTGCAGACGGCCTCCATCACAAATACGCCGATGCGGACGAGCTGAAAGCCGCGCTGGCCGACGCGCTGGCTGCCGACCCGTCCACGCCCGTCATTCTCGATTTTTATGCCGACTGGTGCGTGTCGTGCAAGGAAATGGAAGCGCACACGCTCAACACCGAGCAGGTGCGCGCCGCCGTGCCGATGGAGCGTTTCTTCCAGGCCGACGTCACCGCCAACAACCCCGGCCATCAGGCGCTGCTGAAAGAATACGGCCTGTTCGGCCCGCCGGGCGTGTTCGTCGTCAAGGCCGACGGCAGCCGCAGCGAGGCGCTGTTGGGCTTTGCCAAGCCCGACGAGTTTGTCGCCTGGTATCGCAAACACGCGCAGTAGGCCTGTGATACAGAAGGCCGTCTGAAAATCCCCAACCGGGTTTTCAGACGGCCTTTTCGATTGACGGCCGGTTAAGATGTTTCTACAATGTATCTACCTGTTTGAAAAGGAGCATCATCGTGTTGAGATTGCAAAAATGGGGCAACAGCGCGGCCGTGCGCCTGCCTGCCGAAATGCTGAAACAGCTTGGCATGAAAATCGGCGACAGTTTGGAAACCGAAATCCGCGACAACGAATTGATTGTCAGAGCCGTGAGCCGCCCGCGTTACCAATTGGCTGATTTGCTGGCCGAAATGCAGCAGGAGCCGCCGCGCGCAGAGGGCTGGGAAGCGATGCCCGATGTCGGTGAAGAGGTGTTGTGATGTACATTCCCGACCGTGGCGACATTTTCCATTTGGCGTTTGACCCTGCTGCCGGCAGCGAAATGAAAGGCGACCATTACGCCTTGGCCTTATCGCCCAAAGCGTTCAACCGCGCCACCGGATTGGTGTTTGCCTGCCCGATTTCGCAGGGCGGCGCGATGCAGGCCAGAAGTAGCGGCATGGTTTCCACCCTGATGGGCACGGGAACGGATACGCAGGGAAACATCCATTGCCACCAACTCAAATCGCTGGACTGGAAAATCCGCTGTGCCGCATTCAAAGAAACCGTGCCGGATTATGTATTGGACGACGTATTGGCGCGTATCGGCGCAGTTTTGTTCGATTAACCGTCGGAAAGCCGCGAGGGATTTTCAGACGGCCTTTTGCCTTAGCGGCTTCACAAAGGAGAACCCCATGAAAATTTACACATCGCAACAAATGCGCCAGCGCGAGCAGGCTGCCGTGGACAAGGGCGCGACGTTTGAAGGGCTGATGGAAAACGCGGGGCAAGCGGCTGCGGCGGATTTGTTGCGGCGGCTGCCCGAAGCGGGCAGGGCGCTGGTTGTGTGCGGCAAGGGCAACAACGGCGGCGACGGCCTCGTCATCGCGCGGGTGTTGCAGGCGGCGGGCTGGTGCGCGGACATTGTTTTTGTGGCTGGCAGCGGTTTGTCGGAATTGGCCGAACTCAACCGCCGCCGTTTGCAGGGTTTGGCCAATATTGAATTTATCGCCGCTGACGAACTCGAAGGCCGTCTGAAAAGCGGTTACACGCTGATTATCGACGGCATTTTCGGCACGGGCTTTGCCGGTGCGCTGCCCGCAAACATTGCCGCCGCCTGCCGCCTGCTGAACCGTTCAGACGGCCTCAAGGCCGCCCTCGACATCCCCACCGGCTTAAGCTGCGATAGCAGCGAGGCTGATGCGGACACCTTCCGCGCCGACATCACCTACGCCTTTGCCGCGTACAAACCCGCGCATTTGACCGAAGCGGGCAGGGCGTATTGCGGCGAAACCGTGTGTCTGGACATCGGCATCGACTGAAAAGCGCCGTCTGCGTTTTACCGACGGATAACAAAGGCCGTCTGAAAACCTTGCAAACAGGTTTTCAGACGGCCTTTTTGTCGCACCGGTTCAGTGGGCGCTGTTGCCCGCCGTGCCGTAGGCGAGGATTTCCACCGTGCCGACCAGACCGCCTTTGTTCTGCTGTGTCGGCGGGGAAATGGTTACGGTGTCGATTTTGACGTTGCAGACGGTGTCCGCGCCGAGGGCGGCGGCTTTTTCTTTCAGGCGCAGCAGGGCTTCGCGGCGGGCGCGCTCGAGCAGGCTTTCGTACACGCCGATGCGGCCGCCGATAAGGTTGTGCAGCAGGGCGACGAGGTTGCGGAAGCTGTCGGAGGTGAGGACGACGCTGCCGCAGACCAAGCGGCCACCGGTGAAATCCTGCGGTGGGTGTTTGGCGGCGATTAGGGCGATGTGGCGCAACTCTGCTTCGCGGCGCGCGAGGTCGGCGAGGTGTTTTTTCTCGTTGCGGCGGCCGGTGAAGAAACCGACGGCGATGAGGATTAAGGACAGCCATATCGGCCAGAAGGCGAAGACGAGGGAGAGGGTGCTGTTGTCGGGCTGGTTCACGGCGGCCTCCTAGTCTTCGATGACGACGGCGGTGCCGTAGGCGAAGATTTCGGCGGCACCAGCGGCGACGGAGGCGGTGGAAAAGCGGACGTTGACGACGGCGTTCGCCCCCATCTGCCGCGCCTGTTCGCTCATGCGGGCTATGGCCTCTTCGCGCGCTTCGTTGAGCAGCTCGGTGTAGCCTTTGAGTTCGCCGCCGACGATGTTTTTCAGCCCGGCCATGATGTCGCGGCCGACGTGTTTGGCGCGGACGGTCGAGCCTTGCACGAGGCCGAGGTGGCGGACGATGGTGCGGCCGGGAACGGTTTCGATATTGGTGATGAGCATGGTCGGGTCTCTTTCTTTGGGATTGGCAACAAAACGGGTCGGAGGCCGTCTGAAAAGGGTTCGTATTATAGGAGAAACCGGCGGCAGGCGGCGGTTTCAGACGGCTCAAAGGAAGGCGCTGCCTGTTTGCGGGGTGATAACGGTTTGGAAGTAGTGTTGTTCCCATTGGGTGTAGTCGTCGGGTTCGCTGCTGTCGTAGCCTCTTGTCCAATAGAGGCCGTCTTCGCCGCCGTATGCGGCTTCCATTGCCCAATGATAAACGGTTTCGTGCATGACGTAGTCCAAGCCGTACGGGGCGTGCAGTTGTTGGTCGGACAGGACGTGGCGGTAGAAATGCGATTGGCGGATGCGCTGTTCGGCGCATTCGGGGGTGAGGCGCAGGTAGTGGGTCATGATGCCGAACATCAGCATCAGATAGTCGCGTTTGTTGAAGGTTTCTGTTGCACCGGTGTCGGGGTCGGTGATTTCGATGCCGTTTTTTTCGTCGGCAAACGCGCCGTGGCTTTGTTCGGGCGGGCGGATGCCGTCGGTGATGGGGCGGATGGCGTTTTTGTCGTAGTAGGCCGACCATTGGGCGTAGTCGTCGGGCAGGTCGGCGGTGTAGCCTTGTGCGGCGTAGTCTTCGCCGTAAACGGTTTGCATGGCGAGGCGGTATTCGCTGCCGAAGGCGGTGAGGGCGGCGATTTCGGCATCGGGGTGCAGGGAAAGGGGGTGGCGGGCGGCTCTGTGCCGCTTGGGCAGGGCAGCCGGGTCGGCGGGGGTGGCGGCGGCCATGATGCGGCGGTAGGCGGGCGAGACGCGGATAAGCCGTTCGGCGCGTTCGGGGGCGATGCGCAGGTAGTGGGTGAGGATGCCGAAGAGAGTCATCAGGCAGGCGCGTTGTGCGAAATGGGTTTCTCCGCCGCTGTTTTTGCTGATGAGGATGACGGTTTTTTCGGCTTCGGGAAAAGTTCCGCAGGGTATCGGCACGGGGTAATCCTTTGTTTGGAGGCCGTCTGAAAGGCAGGCGGCGGGATGGTTTCAGACGGCCTTCTGCCTGTCGGAGGCCGTCTGAAAAGGGTTTCCTGCTTTTTCAGACGGCCTTGGTGTCGGCGGGGGCGAGGGCGAGGAGGGCTTCGCGGCTGCGGGCAAGAAAGCTTTCTTTGTCTTCGTCGTCGTGCAGGCGCAGGGGTTGGCCGATGTGCACTTCGCACAGCAGGGGCACGGGGAGGATTTTGCCTTTGGGCAGGACGCGGCTGATGTTGTCTATCCAGATGGGGACGAGTTCGGTGTCGGGGCGGGCGCGGGCGAGGTGGTAGATGCCGGATTTGAAGGGGAGCAGGCGGGTTTGGTCGTCGGTGTTGCGCGTGCCTTCGGGGAAGAGGATGAGGGAGTCGCCTGCGTCGAGGGCGGCGGCCATTTGCTCGGTGATGTCCTGCGGGCGGCCGCTGTGGCGCGGGATGAGCAGGGCGTTGAAGACGTTGCGGATGATGAAGCGTTTCAGACGGCTTGTGAGCCAGTAGTCCGATCCGGCGACGGGGCGGGCGGCGGCGCGCCAGCGGCGGGGCAGGGAAATCCACACCAGCATGAAGTCGCCGTGGCTGCCGTGGTTGGCGTAGTAGATTTTGCGCTGCGGCGCAAAGGCGGGCAGACGGCTGCTTTGCGGTTTGACGCCGGTGAGGAAGGAAACGGCAAGGCAGAGTGCCTGGTCGGTGAGCCAGGCGAGCTGTTTTTTCAGGAGGGTTTTCATGTCTGCGCTCCGTCGGTTTTGGCGGTACGCTCTTCGAGGGCGCGGGCGATGTCGCGGGTGCGCAGGACGCAGGTGGCGGCGCTGCCTATGGTGATGAGGACGAGGGCGGCGGTGAGGCTGTGGGTGCTGTGCAGGCTGAGTTGTTCGGCGATGGCGAGGAGGCAGGCGGCAGTTAAGACGGCCATGCGGTGCTGTTTGGCCATCGGGCCGCGGAAGCTCTGCGCCAGGCCGGTGCTGCCGCCGAAGACGCGGATGTAGGCGGTGAAGGCGGCAAGGAGGGCGGCAAGCCAGCCGAGCCAGCCTGCGCCGCAGGCGTAGCCGAGGGCGACGAGGAGGAGGCTGTCGGAGAGGCGGTCGGGCAGTTCGTTGTAGAGTTCGCCCGCCGCCGTTTTTTTGCCGCCTTCGACGGCGACCATGCCGTCGATGAGGTTGCACAGCAGGCGCAGTTGGACGAAGAGGGCGCAGGCGGCGAGGGCGACGGGGGTTTGGCCGGGCAGGAGGAGGAAGAATGCGCCTGCGCCTGCGGCGGCGCTGCTCAGGCAGGAGATTTGGTTGGGGGTGATTTGGCCGTTGCGGGCGATAGCTGCGGCCAGTTTGCGTATCGGTTTGAAGCTGCGGGCGGAGATGGGGCGGCGGTTTTCGGTCATGGCGGGCTTTCTCGGGCGGGTTTTCAGACGGCCTCTTTGCGTTGGAAGGCGGCGGCGAAGAAGCCGTCGGTGTGGTGGGCGGCGGTGTTGAGTTGCAGGTAGCGGCCGGTGTCGAGGGGGATTTTTTGGGCGGCAAGCAGTTCAGCGCAGTCGAGCGGCTCGAAGTCGGGATGTTCGGCCAAAAAGCGTTCGGCCTGCCGCTCGTTTTCTTCGGGCAGGATGCTGCATGTGGCGTAGACGAGGCGGCCGCCGGGGGCGGTGAGTTCGGCGGCGGCGGCGAGGATGCTGTGCTGCTGTGACACGAGTTTGGCTATGGTGTTGGGCGACTGGCGGTATTTGAGGTCGGGGTTGCGGCGCAGGGTGCCGAGGCCGGAGCAGGGGGCGTCGACCAAAATGCGGTCGGCTTTGCCTTTCAGACGGCTTATGCGCGGGTCGTGTTCGCTGCCGATGCGCTCGGGGTGGATGTTGGTGAGGCCGGCGCGGGTCATGCGCGGTTTGAGGTTGGCGAGGCGTTTTTCGGCAACGTCGAAGGCGTAGATGCGGCCTTTGTTGGCCGTCATCGCGCCGATGGCGAGGGTTTTGCCGCCTGCGCCGGCGCAAAAGTCGACGACGATTTCGCCGCGTTTCGCGCCGAGGAGCAGGGCGAGGAGCTGGCTGCCTTCGTCCTGTACTTCGAGTGTGCCGTCGAGAAAGAGGGGGTGGCCGTGCAGGGCGGCTTTGTCGTGCAGGCGGATGCACCAGGGGGAATAGGGTGCGGCTTCGGCTTTCAGGCCTTCTTCTTGCAGGGCGGCGAGCACTTTGTCGCGGCGGGCTTTGAGGGTGTTGACGCGCAGATCGAGCGGGGCGGGGCGGGCGGCGCTGCGGCCGAAGGTGAGGATGTCTTCGTCGGCAAAGCCGCTGCCGCGCAGGGTGTCGGTCAGCCACTGCGGCAGTTCGGCGGCGGTGTTGAGGCCGTCTGAAAACTCGGTTTTGCGGGCTTTGAGGGCGGCAAGAAAGGCTTTTTCTTCCGCACCGGCGAGGTTTTCCAGTTGGCTGACGTTGAAGCCGCGCCCGAGAACGAGGGCGGCGAGGACGGCTTTTTCCGGCTGCGCGTGCGGGCGGCGGATGGCGGCGGCGATTTTTTGGTAGTGGCGGATGGCGGCGAAGACGGTTTCGGCGATTTCGCCTCGGTCTTGGCGGCCGAGTTTTTTGTGGGAGCGGAAGTAGGCGGAAACGGCGGCGTCGGCGGGCTGGCGGAAGGTGAGGACTTCGGCCGAGAGCGCGGCGGCGTGTTTGAATTGTGCGGGGTTCATGGCGGTTGCGGCGGCAGGGAATGAAAGGCGCGGATTATAGCAAAAGGCCGTCTGAAAAACGGTTTCAGACGGCCTTTTGCGTTCGGGCGGTATGTTCAGAAGAACGTTCCTGCTTTGACAAAGCGTTTGGCGTAATAGGGCGTGTTCAGGCTTTCGGTCTGCACGCTGCTGCCGGAGCGCGGGGCGTGGAGGAATTGGCCGTTGCCGATATACAGGCCGACGTGGGAGATGCCACGGCCGGAGGTGTTGAAAAACACCAGATCGCCCGTTCGCAGATCCTGCGTGCGGATGGTGCGGCTGGCGGCGGCCATGTCGCGCGAGCTGCGCGGCAGGCTGACGTCGATGGCGTTTTTGTAAACATACTGCACCATGCCGCTGCAATCGAAACCGCTGTCGCTGCTGCCGCCCCAACGGTAGGGCGTGCCGACCAGATCCATGCTGTGCAGCATCAGCTCCTGTCCGCCTGCGGTACGGCCGATGTGGGTGATGCGGATGGTGCGGGCGGGTTTGCTTTTGTGCGCGGTGGCGGCGGGTTTTCTGATGCCGCCGCAGGCTGCCAGTTGCAGCAGGGCGGCGCAGAGAAGGAGGCGGATGGCGGGTTTCACGGATGGGTTTCCAAAAACGGTTTCAGACGGCCTTTGTGCTGTTTGCGGCTGCGGGGCGTTTATTTTTCGCGCCACATCAGATAGTCGCGCAGCGGCGGCACGGGCGGGTTGAGGCAGTGGGGGCAGATACCGGTGACGTCTTCGTCGTCGTATTCTTCAATATGCAGGGCGTTGGGGTCGAAACGCGCCTGTTGCATCACGGCCTGCGCCAGCGCCTGTTCCTGCACTACGTCGAAATCGAAGCGGCCGAGGATTTCGGCCAAGAGGGCGGTTTCGGCGGGGCTGAACGGCGCGCTGTGCGTTTCGATGATGCGGATGTAGTCGGCATTGCGGATTTTGTCGCGGAGCAGTTGCTGCATGGAGGGGCTTTCTGTGTGTGTTTGTGCCGTTTCAGACGGCCTGGGGGCTGTTGACATTCGGCTTGCGGGACGGTTTTTTGCCAAAAACGCCGCCGCAAGGCTGAATGTTAACAGCCCCTAAGAGAAGTCGGGCAGCTGCGCGGCGATACGGCGGGCGTTTTCTATCGGGCCGAGGTTGCTGCCGCCGCAGGGCAGGGCGCAGTCGGCAACGGTGATGCCGCTGCCGTGCCGCTGCAGGCTCAAAACCGCCGTTGCGGGAACAAAGGGCAGGCCACGGCGTTCGGCGAAGGCGGCGGCGCGGCGGTTAGCGGCTGCGAGGACAGAGCGGCGGCCGATGCCGATGTGGAAGGCGCGCACGCGCAAAACCAAGATGCGGGCGGCAAACCAGTCGGCTTCGTCGGCGAAGGTTTGCGGGCTGCGGCCGGAAAAATCGTGGCGCTCGGCGGCAATCAGCATGGCGGCGGCGCGGATTTGCGGCAGCAGGGCTTCGGCGGCGGCGTGGCCGCTTTGCGGCGGGAGGGCTGCGCCGAGCGCCTCATCGGAGAGCAGGCAGCAGCGGTACAGGATTTCGGTTGCAGCGGCGGGGCGGGTTTGTCTTACGGTTTGCATATCAGGCTCCTGAAAGTTTTGGGTTTCAGACGGCCTGTAAAAGGGTTCGGATACAAGAAAGCCGCCTGTTCGGATGTGACTGGCGGCTTTTTTGCTGTTGCTTATTCGTTTTACGCAGACGCAAAAAGATACCGCACTGAGGTGCGATACCAACAGAAATAAACGGTTGAACGGATAAGCATGGTGTTTTCCCTTGGGGGCAGATGCGGAATAATGGCGCGGACTTTAAAACAGGCAGCGGGGATTGTCAACCTGAAAGGAGGGAAATCCGTTTTCAGGCTGCCGTGCGAATGAACGGGGTTATTCGTTGCGCAAAATGCGGTAGGCGGCGGATGGGGCGAGGCGCAGCAGCCATTTGAGCAGGCATATTTTGCCGATGCATGTTTCGGCGCGACCGCTTTCAATGGCGCGGACGACTGCATCAGCGACCGCTTCGGGACTGAGCTTGCCGCTGCCGCGTCCGGCGGTCATGCGGGTGTCAACCAGGGGTGGCACGATTTCCTGTACGCGGATGTGTGGCGCGGCGGCTTCCGTTTGGTAGCGCAGGGCGCGGGTGAAGTTGTGCAGTCCTGCCTTGGCAGCGCAGTAAACAGGGGCGCTTTTTTTCGGCGCGAGGGCAAGACCGGTGGTGATGTTGACCACGGCGGCCTGCGGCTGGCTTGCCAGCACGGGCAGCAGCGCGGCGGTCAGGGCAACGGGGGCTTCAAGGTTGACCGCCAGCTCCTGTGCGAGGTTTTGCAGCAGGGCTGCGTGTTCGCCGCCGACAAAATCAAGCGTGCGCTGCACGGCGGCGTTGTTGATTAAAACGGCGGTATCGGGATGTTCGTCGCGCACCCATGCGGCCAGTGCGTCGCGTTCGGCAGGCAGGGATAAATCGCAGCGGCGGAAGGTAATGCCGTCTGGCAGCGGTTCCGGCAGGTGGCGGGCGCAGGTCAGCACGTGTGCGCCGCGACGGTGCAGGGCTTCTGCCAGGGCGGCACCGATGCCGCTGCTGCCGCCGGTAAGAAGGATTTTTTTGTCGGTCAGGTTCATGTGGTTCTCCGTTAAGCGTGATGGAAGAGCCTGTTTTTCAGGCTGCCTTTGGTTCAGAGCCTTGCAGCTTGGGTCTTGTAGCGATACTCACAAAGTTCTGTACCAGGCCAAGTTTAGCGGGAGCCAATCCAGTACGACCGCAGGATTTCATCTCACCATACGCCCAGTATCGAAACAAAACGTCGTATCGGTCACCCTTTTAAAGTAGCGGCGATGAATTCTTCCTGTTTCGCTTTGGCGCGGCCGCTGTCTATGGCCTCCCTCGCCGCAGCCATGCCTTCCGACAAGGAGGAGGCGACATTGTCGGCATATAGCGCGGCAGCGGCGTTGAGCAGCACGATATCCCGAGCCGTGCCTGTTTCGCCTGCCAGCACGGCGTTCATCATGGACAGCGATTCCCAGCTGTCGGCTACAAAATTTCAGAATGCGCCGAAATAATGGCAGATATAAAGAGCAAACAGCGCCAAGGGTAGGAAAAGGAGGGTGTTTTGCCGCGCCGCTTTCATATCGCCTTTCAAGCGGCTGCCGATGACGGCGAACAGCACGTATTTGAATAGAAAGGTACATTCGCAGGCCAGGATAATGCCGTTGATCAGGAAGCGGGTGTGTGTTTGTGCGGGGAAGAGGAGAAACCAGCCGATGGTGAGCAGCGGCAGAACAACGACGACGGCCGCACGCAGGGGCAGGGCGGATTTTTGCGGTTTGGACATAAGGTTTGGATGGGAAAAGACGTTTCAGACGGACTTACAGACCGTCTGAAAGCGGGGGGTTAGCGGCCGTATGCCTGCGCGGCGGCGGCGGAGATGCCTTGTGACAGGGATTCGATCATGGCGGCGTAGCCGTTGCCCTGCTGCGGCGTTTCGGCACGGAAGCGGCGGCTGCCTTCGGGCGAGCGAACATAGCCTTCGACTACGGTGTGGCCGAGGTAGCTGCCCTGGAAGGCTTCGACATACACTGTGACGCGCTGCGCCGCGCTGCTTTGGTGGGCGGGCACGAAATAGCGCCGCGCATCGCTGATGCGGTTGAACTCGTTGGCGAAACGGGCGGCGGCGGCCTTCTCCAGCGGCTGCGCCCACAGATGGCTGCGTGCCGGTTCGAGGCGCAGGGCGTCGGACTGGTAGGCGGGGCCGCCGCTGCCGAGTGGATCGGCCAGCTCCACGCGCACAGCGGTTTCCGTTTTGCCCGCCGTGTGCTGCGGCATCTCGAAGCGGCTGTCAGGCAGGGTGTAATAGGCGGGCGGGGCGGAGGAGCAGGCGGCCAGCAGCAGGGCGGCGGCCGATGCAAAAAGGTATTTTTTCATGTGTGCGCTCGGTCGGAAAAAGAGGCGGCATTATATAGGAAAGGCGTGCGGTGGCAGGAAGATGTTGCGGGGCTTTGAGGCCGTCTGAAAACCTTCAAACGGGATTTGCGCTTCGTTGAAACTCTGTTTTCAGACGGCCTTTGCTGTTGTTTGAAACAGTTGCAACCTTGCCCGTTTCCATTTGCGGGCTTGTGCCGCTCTGGTTGCTTCTGCCGGGCTGCGGCATAAAAGCAGTTTTGCAAACTGCCACCCCCTTCCCAACCCTCCCCCGCGCTTGAAGCGCAGGGAAGGGAGCGAGGTGCGTGATGGAATCGGCGTTTTCAGACGGCCTTTACCCCTACAACCTAATCTTCTCCACCCCGCCGGCGTTGGCTTTTTTCACAAACTCATCGAGCCAGTTTTCGCCCAAGATGTGCCGCGCCATTTCGATGACGATGTAGTCGGCGGGCATATTGTTGTCGTCGGCGTAGCGGCTTAGGCCCTGCAGGCAGGCGGGGCAGGTGGTGAGCATTTTTACCGGTTCGCCCTGCGGCAGTTGTTTCAGGTTTTTTTCGATTTCTTCCTGTTTGCGGAATTTGACCTGGGTGGCGATGTCGGGGCGTTTGACGGCGAACATGCCGCTCTCGCCGCAGCAGCGGTCGCTCAATACGACTTTTTGGCCGATGAGCTCGCTGGCCATTTGGGTGGCGTTCATGGTTTTGATCGGGGTGTGGCAGGGGTCGTGGTAGAGGTATTGCTGGCCTTGCACGCCGTTGAGTTTTACGCCTTTTTCGAGCAGGTATTCGTGGATGTCGATGATGCGGCAGCCGGGGAAGATGTCTTCAAAACGGTATTTTTCGAGCTGGTCGTAGCAGGTGCCGCAACTGACGACAACGGTTTTGATGTCGAGATAATTCAGGGTGTTGGCCATGCGGTGGAAGGCGACGCGGTTGTCGGTGCTCATTTTGTCGGCGAGCTGGCGGTCGCCGCTTGCTTCCTGCGGATAGCCGCAGCACATATAGCCCGGCGGCAAAACGGTTTGCACGCCGACGTGCCAGAGCATGGCCTGCACGGCGAGGCCGATTTGGCTGAACAGCCGCTCCGAGCCGCAGCCGGGGAAGTAGAACACGGCTTCGGCGTCTTCTGCGCTTTGCGGATTGCGGATGATGGGGATGCTTTTGTCGTCTTCGATACCGAGCATGGCGCGCGGGGTTTTGGCGGGTACGCTTTTGGGCAGCGGGCGGTTGATAAAGTGGATAACTTGTTCTTTAAGCGGCGCTTTGCCGACGGTGGCTTTGGGTTCGGCTTTTTGTTTTTTCGTACCCAAGGGCAGCAGTTTGCCGACTTTGTAGGCGAAGTGTTGGGCGGGGAAGCCGGTGCGTACCATGGCGGTGCGCAGGGCTTTGATGGCACGGGGGCTGGTGGCGTTGAGCAGGGCTTGGCCGACGGCGGCCACGGGCGTGGTGCGTTTGTGGCCGGCATCAGATAAGTAATTGCGCACGGCCACGGTTACGTCGCCGAAATCGATGTTGACCGGGCAGGGTTTGACGCAGCGGTGGCAGACGGTGCAGTGGTCGGCGATGTCGCCGAGTTCTTCAAAGTGTTTCACCGAGATGCCGCGCCGCGTCTGCTCTTCGTATAAAAAGGCTTCAGTGAGCAAACCCACGCCGAGAATTTTGTTGCGCGGGCTGTAGAGCAGGTTGGCGCGGGGGACGTGGGTGGAGCAGACCGGTTTGCATTTGCCGCAGCGCAGGCAGTCTTTCACCGATTCGGCGATGGTGCCGAGTTCGGATTTTTCCATAATCAGCGATTCCGCGCCCAAGAGTTCAAACGACGGCGTGTAGGCGCGGCGCAGGTCGGAGCCTTTCATCAGTTTGTGGCGGTTGAAGCGGCCTTCTGGATCGACGCGCGCTTTGTAGTCCCAAAAGGGCTGCATTTCTTCGTCGGTAAGAAATTCAAGCTTGGTGATGCCGATGCCGTGTTCGCCGGAAATCACGCCGTTCAGACGGCGGGCGATGCGCATGATGCGCTCGACCGCGCGGTGGGCGGTTTGCAGCATTTCGTAGTCGTCTGAATTGACGGGGATATTGGTGTGGACGTTGCCGTCGCCCGCGTGCATGTGCAGGGCGACAAACACGCGGCCGCGCACGGTTTTGCTGTGGATTTTGCCCAGCGCGGCGTTGATTTTGGCATCGGCCTTGCCGCTGAAAATATCGGCCAAGGGCTTCATCACATCGGTTTTTACCGACACACGCAGCCTGAAATCGCGGAATGCGATAAAGCAGCTTTCGTCGTCGCGTGCTTCCGAAGCAGCCTGAACCGCGTCGCCGAAGCGGGTTTTATACTCGGACAAGGGCGAATCGAGATGATCGAGCAGCCATTGCCAGCGTTGCCGTACGGCTTCGACATGGGCAAGGGCGTGGCGGGCGCGGTCGCCCAACAATTCGGCGCTGGGCAGGTCGGTGTCCATTTTGTCCACCGGCAGGCTGCCTGAAAGATATCGGATGAGCGCGTCGCACAGTTTAAGCTTGTTTTGAATAGACAATTCGATGTTGATGCGCTCGATGCCGTCTGAATACTCGCCCAGCCGCTCCAATGGAATCACTACGTCTTCATTGATTTTAAAGGCGTTGGTGTGTTTGGCGATGGCGGCGGTGCGGCTGCGGTCGAGCCAGAAGGTTTTGCGCGCTTCGGGGGTAACGGCGATAAAGCCTTCGCCTTCGCGCTGGCGTGCCAGTTCGCAAATGCGCTCGGCGGCAGCGGATACGGCGGCTTCGTCGTCGGACACAATATCGGCCAGCAACACCATTTTCGGCCGCCCGCGCCCCGCCGCTTTGGTGGCGTAGCCGACGGCGCGGACATAACGCCAGTCCAAATGCTCCAAACCGGCCAGCCGCACGCTCTCGTGCCCCAGCAGGTAATCGCGGATTTCGACAATCGACGGCGTGGCTTTGGCCACCGTGCCGAAAAATTCCATGCACACCGTGCGCGTGTGCTTGGGCATGGTGTGCAGCACAAAGGCCACGCTGGTGATGATGCCGTCGGTGCCTTCTTTCTGTACGCCCGGCAGGCCGCTGAGGAATTTATCGGTAACGTCTTTGCCCAAACCGACTTTGCGGAATTTGTGGCCGGGGATTTCCAGCCGCTCGGTTTTCACCACTTTAAGGCCGTCTGAATCCAGCGTGTGCACGTCAAACACCGCCGTTTCTTCGTCGTGGATTTTGCCGAAATTGTGGCGCACGCGCTCGATACGCAGCCATTCGCCCTGCGGGTTGACCATCTGCCAGTAGGCCAGATTATCCAGCGCGGTGCCCCACAATACGGCCTTTTTGCCGCCCGCGTTCATCGCCACATTGCCGCCCACGCAGGATGCATCGGCCGAAGTCGGGTCAACGGCAAACACCAGCCCGGCCTGATGCGCGGTTTCTTCCACCCGCCGCGTAACCACGCCCGCGCCGCAATGGATAATCGGGTGCTTGCCCTCCAAACCGGCCAGCGGCACATACTGCACGCCGCCGTGCAAATCGAGTTTTTCGGTGTTGATGACCGCGCTGTTGGCATCCAGCGGCACCGCTCCACCGGTGTAACCCGTGCCGCCGCCGCGCGGAATAATCACCAAATCCAGCTCGATTAAGGCGCGAACCAGCGGCGCGACTTCGGCTTCGGTGTCGGGGTTGACCACCACAAAGGGATATTCCACGCGCCAGTCGGTAGCGTCGGTTACGTGCGTCACCCGCGCCAGCCCGTCAAACATAATATTGTGCGGCTTGGTGATTTTCGAGAGCCGCTGCAAGATGCGCTCGCGCTTGGCGCGGGTGTCGTCAAAACTTTCATCAAAACGCTTGACCGCCGCTTCGGCCGCCGCTACGAGCATGGCAACCTGCGGATTGTCGTCGCGCCGCTTGTGGATTTCGCCCAAGCGGTGGCGCATCTCGCCCACCAAAGCCGCGCGGCGCTTGGGATGCGCCAGCAAATCATCGACCAGATACGGGTTGCGCTCCACCACCCAAATATCGCCCAACACTTCAAACAGCATCCGCGCCGAGCGGCCGGTTTTGCGCTGCGAACGCAAGTCTTCCAGCGTCTGCCAGGCCTCATTGCCCAGCAGGCGGATCACGATTTCGCGGTCGGTGTAGGAAGTGTAGTTGTAGGGGATTTCGCGCATACGCGCGGGGGCTGCGGCGGGGAGGGCGGTGGTCATGGTTTGTGTTCCGTGTTTTGGTGTTTGGTGTTTTTATTGTTGGGTCTGTTGATACTCAGCTTGCGAGACGGTTTTTTGAGTAAAAAATGCCCGAATACAAGGAAAAAAGCGCAGCAAGGTTGGACACCTTGCGAGCATTTTTGACGCGGCAGGCGGGTATTTTTTATCAAAAACACCGCCGCAAGGCTGATTATCAACAGACCCTAGGCCGTCTGAAAGCGGGGAAGACTCCGTTTTCAGACGGCCTCAGGTTTTGTTGTGTTGTTGCAATGTAATGTAAATTTAACGCCGTTTCAAGTTGGAATGTAGACAATCCGCCCGCGCAAGGCATGCGGCAAAAATCCGCTTGGTGTTTCGCGGCGGCACGGTTATAATGCGCCGCTTCTTATGGCGGGTCTCCCCGCATGGCAACTTGGAACAACGGGTCAGGGGCGGAAGCCAGCAGCCCACTCCGACGAGCCAGTGCCGGGGGTCGGGCTCGCCGCCCTATTTGAAAAAGCCGCAGGTTTTGCCTGCGGCTTTTTGCTTGGTTTTCCGTAATGATTCGGAGCGGAGAGGCCGTTCCTGCGTAGGCGGGAATGACGTTTCTGAAAAGCCGCATTTCACGTTTTCAGACGGCCTCTTCGCTCAAACAGAAACACTTGAAAGGCCGTCTGAAAAACGCGGAGCAGCACTTTCAGACGGCCTCTATTATTGCCCGAACGCTTAAAACCGGTATTTCAAAGCCAGGGCGATTTCGTTTTGCTTGTAGGCAAAGAGATCGGCATTGCTGCGGCCGACGGTGCGTTTGACGCGCAATTCGGGATAGATGTCTTTGAAGGAAAGTTTGGATGCGCCGAGGGCGGCGGTGAGGATGGTTTGGCGGTCGCGGCGCGGTTCGCCGGCGGTGAGGTAGCTGCCGGCATCGTAGCGGCTGAGACGGTAGAGGGCGGCGGCGTTGAAATAAACGCCGTTTTTAAACATTTTGTAGCCGCCGATGCGGGCGGTGTATTCCTTGCTGCGCGAGGCGGCGTAGGGGTATTTGCGGCGGGCGAGGTCGATGCCGCCGTAGAGGCCGAGGCCGTCTGAAAAGGTGTAGCCCAGCCCCGCGCCGCCGGTGTAGAGGGTGTAGTCGCTGTAATACTGCCGCTCCTGTTCGAGGTATTTCACCCGCTTGGCTTCGGCGCGGACGTTGAGCGACCATTTGGCCGTGAGGTTTTTTTCCCACGCGGCTTCCGCGCCCCATGCGCGGTAGCGGCTGCGGCCGCCGCGAAAGTAGTGTTCGAAATAGGGGGTAAACGTGAAATCGCTGTCGGCGGTGTTGTGTTCGTAGCCCGCGTAAAGGGCGGCGGTGTTTTCGCTGTACGGCTCGGGCGGCTCGGATTGGGTGTCGTCGCGGCGGTATTTTGTACCGTAGGAGAGCGGGCGCAGCAGCAGGCTGTGATGGCCGCGCAGGGGGATTTTTTTCGAGGCGACGGCGCTGTATTGCCAAAACGCCGAGCCGACGGGCGAGGGCAGGGTGCGGTAGCTGAAACACTGTCCCATAAACGAGCCGACGCATTCGCGTTTGCCGTTGCCCTGGTTGATATTGTTGTTGTAGCCGCCGCCGATGCTGATGCTGCCGTGCCAGCGGCGGCGCTGGTCGAGTATGTCGAGATAGCTTTGCACGGCCGCGCGGGTTTCAGACGGCATCTCTCCTTTCAATACTTCTTTAAACTGCGCCTGCGATTCGCGGTTTTGGTTGTCTTCGCCGTAGAGCCGCGCCAGCTCGAGGCCGACGCGCACATCGTCGGGCGCGGCCGCGTGTGCGGCTTTCATTTTTTCCAAAGCGGCATCGACTCTGCCCTCGGCGCGTTCGGCCAAGCCTTCGGCCATCAGCGCCAGATGGGTTTTGTGTTCGGGCAGACGGCGGTAGGCGGCGGCAAATTCGCGCACCTTGCCCCATTGGCGGCCGTCTATCGCGTAATAAATGCCCAGCTCCAAATCGTTGGCGGTATTGGGTACGATATAGGTTTCGCCGTCGATTTCGATGCTGCCGCTCTCGGATAGGCCGTCTGAAAACGCCACGCCGTCCTGCTGGCGGCGCATTTGCTGCTGCGCGCCGTCGAGCAGCATACGGGTGTCGTCTTCGTCGGCCAGCGCGGCGGCGGGCAGGACAAGCAGGATAAGCGGCAGAATGTGTTTTTTCATAGTGTCTCCCAATAACAGGGGAAACCGGACACGGAGTCCGGTTTCCCCTGTTCAAACCCATCATGATTTTGGAGTTTCTTTTCAGACGGCCTTCTTACTGTTTGCGGCCGCCGAAGGCGATGTCGTCTTTGCGGTCGGCTGTGCCGCGTTCGGCGATACCTGCCATCGCTTCCGCGCCCCTGCCGAAGAACTGGCCTTTCATGCCTTGGGCAGTATCTTCGAATTTGCCGGTACTGTTGGTAATCACAGCTTTGTCAAAGCTCAGCCTGTCATTACCGCGAACAATCGCACCGCTCATGCTGCCTGTCGGAGTCGTACCAAACTTGGCGGTTACTTTGCCGCGATAGAAGTCGTTCTGACCCGGAACGTGTTGGTTGATGCCGACCACATCATAGGTTACATTGGCCAAGCCTTGGGTTCTGCCGGTCGGATTATCGCCTGCAAACCAAACGGTGTGGTTGGGATCTTTCAAGCCGAGAGGATCTTCCTTGACGATGGTGTTATTTTTACGCGGCGCCCATTCGCCGAAGTACACGCCGCTGCCGTCAGACAGGTTTTTCACCTGGCCGATAACCAAGCCGCCGAATTTTGGTGCAATGGGCAGTCTGGGATCGGCAAGCTGGCGCACCGAATAAACATCAACATTTTGGGCACGTTTTTCATACCAAACACGACCCAAGGTATCATTGTTAAAGAAACCGAGAACAGGGTTGACATCCTTAATGGTCAGGTATTTTTCATGTGCTAAACCGTCTACGCTAGCGGTAAAGTTATTACCGTTGATGGCTTTGCCGCCGTATTTTTTATTGATATGTTTAACCGGACCATCGCCGATATTAATACGGATGGAGCTGTTATTGATTTGCAGGGCAGCTTTACCAGCACCGAACGGAAGGGCAGTTGATGCATATTTGGTAGAAACCGAATTTGGATCTGAAGATTCGCCGGCTACTGCGGAGGCAAAAGCGGATACGGTTAAGGCCAAGGTTGCGGCCAATACTTTTACTTGGATATTCATAAGGATTTCCTTTGCAAATTAACGGTGGGAAGGTCAAGCCGTTTTGCCGACAGGCTTGCGGCTGAATTTGCGCGGTGCGCAAAACTTGCTTGGCGTGGTATCTGCGACTTGGCTACGGTCTTTCAGACGGCCTTATTTATGTAGTTTTATCGGGCGGATTTGTGAAATCCGCTTGTTTTTTGCTAAGAGCCTTCGGGCTGCCTGTCTGAACGGTTGCGGATGATAATTCCGATTATTCCATATTGCAAGCGGTTAATGGTAGAAATTGTGTAAAGATTAAATCATTGAAAAATATTATATAAAATTCATCATTAATTGATTTAGAATATTGGGTGGATAGGTTGGTGGTAAAACTGCTTCTTTACGGAAGGCGTTTTCAGACGGCCTATATGTAAAGGCTATGATGCCGCCTTATCAAATCTTTGCAAATGCCGTACAATCTGCCGCCAAGCCGACACAGAGTGGCTTTTTTATTTCTACAAATCCCCAAAAAAAAAACACAAACCGCTCCGCCTGTTTTTTAAAACGCAAACCATAAGGAGCGAAAGATGAAAACCAACCGCCGTTTAAACACCCTCGCCGCCTGCCTCGGCCTGCTGTTCTGCATGCCCGAAGTCTGGGCGGCCGACAGTACGTCTGCTGAAAATACGTCCGAAAGCAACGCCCTCGATTCTGTAACCGTCCGCGCCAAACGCCTTACCCGTGATGAAAAAGGCGAAGCGCAGCAATACAGCAAAAATGTCTCCAATGCCTATCTCGGCAAAGAATATCTCGAACGCTACCAAACCGACGCCGCAGGTGATGTCCTCAAAGGCTTGAACGGCGTCTACAACATGAACACCCGCAATGCGGGCAGCGCAATTACGCCGAGCATACGCGGCATATCGGGCAAAGGCCGCATCCCCGTCACTATCGACGGCACGGAACAGACCGTAGACGTGTGGATGAACAACTACGGCATTGCCGACCGCAACTACGTCGATCCCGCCCTGTTCCGCAGCATTGCTGTGGAAAAAAGCCCGGCCATGACGCGCGGCGTCAAATCGGGCGTTGGCGGTTCGGTAGCGATTTCTACCATCGAAGCGGACGATATCGTGCCGGAAGGCGACAAATGGGGGATTCAAATCAAAGGCAGCTTTTCCGACAATACCGCCAAACCGCGCGTGGACAATCTGCAATATTTGGGTGTGGAAGACTATCGAACCATTCCAAACCGGCCAATCGCCGATGGTCCGAGCGGGCGGGTAGCGGGAACGGGGGAGATATATCAGGCTTTGGAATTTGATAATTATGTACCCCCGAGAAGCCGGAGCCACAAACTGTCCAATTTCAAGGGAGACAAATCGGGACTGGTAGCTGCCGCCTTCAAAAGCCGTCTTTCAGACGGCCTTATTGCTTACAGCGACCGCAGCAAGGGCAATTATTTTTCCGGCAAACGCAGTGCGGGAGGCTATCTCTACAATCCCGTTTACGATTCCGACCATCCCGATTTCGGCAACACTTCCGCCACCATGATTCCCAATATGGCCAAGCTCTACCGCCCGGGCGAAGAGGTATTTAACAGCAATGTCGAGAGCAAAACCCTGCTGCTGAAAAACAACTGGTATCTGCCGCACAATCAGAAAATCAGCCTCAGCCATATGCGCACCCGCGTCCGCTTCGGCGAAAACAACCCTTTTTATAATGCATTGGTGCTTGGATTCAGCGATGAATATAATTTTGTTGGCCAACAACCGCGCTATTATCCTATTCAAGGTCTGGATTCCCATATCCAAAGCAAAAGCTACAAACTGGGCTACGAATGGCAGCCGGAAAACAGCCGCTGGATAGACTTGCAGGCCAATGTTTGGCGTATCCGTACCGACAGCAGCCGCCACCAGAGCGGCGGCCCCGAATTGGGCGTTACCTATGGGGATACCAATTACGATAACTGGGTGCAATGTTTCATTCGCCATAAAACCCCCCAACGACTGACAGAACAGGGCATGACCTGCAACGACATACCGAAGGAAGAGCCGAAAGATCCTCCTCCCGTTCCCGGTGCATACCGCGTCAAATCCGGTGCTGAGCAGCGTACTTATGCCACTCGTTTCGGCGCCGACATCAGCAACCGTTTCCGCCTCAGCGACAAATTAAGCATGACTTTGTCGGGCAATATCCAATACGAAAAACTCGACGAAAAAACACAGATCTCCCATAACGACAAAGATTTCTTCGATATTATCGGCGCGGTCAGCACCGCTACCGCCATTGCGGGCCCGCGGGCGGGACGCCGCCACGAATGGGGAGCGGGTCTGGCCTTCGACTGGCAGCCGACCGGCCGTCTGAACATTCAGGCGGGCGTGCGCTATGAAAAATTCTGGGCGTTTGATGATGCCTTGGCCAAAGCGCGGCGTGAGAAGAAAGATCCGTTTTATTCTTCCGATATGCAAGGAGGAAAGCTTTCCACCGGTTATGTCGTCGGCGCAGAAGCACCCTATTACGAGCTGATAAGCAATAAAGAAGAGGCTGACGATATACGGCGGATTTTGCGGACATGGGATGAAACCCATGATCCGTACAAGGTTCAGGAGCTGCGCGACAGATTTAGAAACAAATACGGCTACGACTATGACGATGTAACCAATAAAAGCGGAAATATACAAGAGCCTATCAAAATCACCGACCGCAACGGGCAAGATTTGATAGGCCGCTACGACGGCGCGGTTTACCGCCTGAAATATGTCTACACGCCCTATGTCAACGGCCAATACCAGGGCCCGCTATTCCGCAAGGGCCAGTTTGACGAAAGGGCGGAAAATCCGCAGGGACTGGCCGGCAACTATTGGAAATATCTAAACGGAATGGCAACCAGAGGACAATACAACTATCTGGAAAGAAAAAATCAGGCGGATCTGGCAAGAAACCTGTCCGATGTTTACAAAAAACCGCAAACCGAAGAAGAAATCTGGCCGACGCCGCAACGCCTGACCGCCCACTCCTGGTCGCCGATGCTGGCCGTCAGCTACGATCTCACCGACAACGGCCGCCTGTTTGCCCGTTTCGCCCGCGCCACCCGCTTCCCCAGCATTTACGAAGCCACCACCACCAATGTCAACCTGCTGTATCCCCACTCTACCGAGTTTCACCTCAAACCCGAGCGCAGTACCAACTGGGAAATCGGCTATTCCTTCAACTTCGCCCCCTATGCCAAGCGGCTCAAAGCGGGCGACGTGCGCCTGACCTACTACAACAACACCATCAAAAACGCCATCGACATCACCGAAAACAAAAACCTCACCCAATACGACAAAAAGCAAAGCGCGGGCATCGAGCTGCAAAGCCGCCTCGACAGCGGCAGATGGTTTGCCGCCTTCGGCGCGAACTACCGCCTGCGCCAGCGCGTCTGCGACAAAACGACGGCGTGGAACTACGACGTCTACAACAACCGCATCCCCGAATGCATAGACGGCGGCTTCGGCGCCACCCGTTTCTACCAGACCATGCAGCCGAAATACTCGATTAATCTCGATATCGGCACCCGCCGCCTGAACAACCGTTTGGAACTGGGCATGCGCGGCATCTACCACAGCACCGTCAGCACCAAACAGCAGGACCAGCTGGCCGAACAGGGCTTGGCGCGCATTCTCGAAGCCACCGGCCGCCCCTACCACTGGCGCGCCGCACTGGTGTTCGACATGTACGGCAAATACCAAATTGGCAAAAACTTCGGCCTGAACTTCGGCATCACCAATCTCACCAACCGCTACTACCTCGACCCGATGTCCAACGTCCCCATCCCCGCTCCGGGACGGGCTGTAACCATTGGTTTTACGGGGAAATTTTAGGAACGAAGAGGCCGTCTGAAAAGCCTATTCCATGTTTTCAGACGGCCTCTGCTTGTTCTAAGTAGGGTTTCAATCCGTTTTTAACTTCGTTGGGACTTGGCTTTCAGAAACGTCATTCCCGCGGTTATGCCCCGAAGGGGTGCTGGCGGGAACGGCCTCTTCGCTGCGCCGAGTATGGCGCGGCCGTGTTAAATCCGCCGCGTGTTTTGCTGCTTTGTGTTAAGCTTTCGGGCGGGCTTGCACACTTTCATCATTATGTTTTATGCCATAGAGCGTCGGCCTTTGCTGTATTTTGCCGGTGCAAACATTCGGGCCCTGTTTAGTTAACCGTTGATTTTTAAGGATAGAACCATGAAATCGCTAAAAACCTTTCTGATTTGGGGCATCGTGGTCTTGGTCGGCTTGGCCTCGTTTACCACGCTTGCCCTCAGCAGGGGCGAGCAGGTCAGCGCGATATGGATGGTTACGGCCGCCGTGTCGGTGTACTGCATCGCCTACCGTTTTTACAGCCTCTACATCGCCAACCGTGTGATGCAGCTCGACCCCAACCGCCTCACGCCCGCCGAGCGGCACAACGACGGTTTGGACTATGTGCCGACGCACAAGGGCGTGTTGTTTGGCCACCATTTTGCCGCGATTGCGGGCGCAGGCCCGCTGGTCGGCCCCGTTTTGGCCGCGCAGATGGGCTACCTGCCCGGCACGCTGTGGATTATCTTCGGCGTGGTGTTTGCCGGTGCAGTGCAGGACATGATGGTGCTGTTTGTGTCGATGCGCCGCGACGGTAAGTCGCTGGGCGACATTGTGAAACAGGAATTGGGCACTGTGCCCGGCGTGATTGCTTCCATCGGCATTTTGATGATTATGGTGATCATCATGGCCGTGCTCGCGCTGATTGTGGTGAAAGCGCTGGTACACAGCCCGTGGGGTACATTTACCATTGCCGCGACCATGCCGATTGCGCTGTTTATGGGCATTTACACCCGCTACATCCGCCCGGGCAAAATCGGCGAGATTTCCATCGTCGGCTTTATTTTGCTGATGCTGGCGGTAATTTACGGCGAAGACGTGGCGCACAGCTCCTTCGGCCATATTTTCGACCTCGACGGCATCCAGCTCACTTGGGCAATCATGATTTACGGTTTTGTGGCCTCCGTATTGCCCGTATGGCTGTTGCTCACGCCGCGCGATTATCTGTCCACTTTCCTGAAAATCGGCACGATTGCCGCGCTGGCGATCGGCATTGTGATTGTGAACCCCGCACTGCAAATGCCTGCGGTAACGCACTTTATCGACGGCTCCGGCCCCGTGTTCTCCGGCCATCTGTTCCCGTTCTTGTTCATTACCATCGCCTGCGGCGCGGTTTCTGGCTTCCACGCGCTGATTTCTTCGGGCACAACCCCGAAAATGTTGGAAAACGAAACCCATGTGCGCATGATCGGTTACGGCGGCATGCTGATGGAGAGCTTTGTGGCGATTATGGCTTTGGCCGCCGCCGCCTCGCTTGACCCGGGCGTGTATTTCGCTATGAACAGCCCCGCCGCGCTCATCGGCACCGATGCCGCCAATGCCGCGCAGGTGATTACCAACCAGCTCCACTTCCCCGTTGATGCCGCCACGCTGCTGCACACCGCCAAAGAAGTGGGCGAAAACACCATTCTCTCCCGCGCAGGCGGCGCGCCCACCTTGGCCGTGGGCATGGCGCACATCATGAGCCGTCTGATTCCCGGCGAAGCCATGATGGCCTTCTGGTATCACTTCGCGCTGTTGTTTGAAGCGCTGTTTATCCTCACCGCCGTCGATGCCGGCACGCGTGTTGCCCGTTTTATGATTCAAGACTTGGGCAGCATTTTCTTCAAACCCTTCGGCAACACCGATTCCATTCCGGCCAACCTCGTCGCCACCTTTATCGCTGTGGCGCTGTGGGGCTACTTCCTCTACACCGGCGTAACCGACCCGCTGGGCGGCATCAACTCGCTCTGGCCGCTGTTTGGCATTGCCAACCAAATGCTGGCGGGTGTGGCGCTGATTATGTGTACCGTCGTGCTCGTGAAGATGAAACGCGACCGCTATGTCTGGGTAACGCTCGTGCCTGCGTTTGGCGTATTGTTTGTCACCTGCTGGGCCGGTTTGCAAAAACTCTTTGACGAAAGCCCGCGCGTCAGCTTCCTTGCCCACGCCGCCAAATATCAGACGGCCTTGGACAACGGCGAAGTGCTCGCCCCGGCCAAAGACTTGGGCGAAATGTCGCAGGTGATTTTGAACGACTACGTCAACTCCGGCCTCACCGCCCTGTTCCTGTCTGTGGTCGTCGTTGTGGCCGTGTACGGCGTGCGCACCGCCATGAAAGCGCGCAAAGTCGGCTGGCCGACCGCCAAAGAAATCCCGGCGGTGTACCGCGACGGCACGCAGCCGCAGGAGGCGCAAAGTGAGGCATAAACTCGCCAAGATTTGGAAAACCGCCAAGCTCACCGCCAGCCTGATGGCGGGCGTGCCGGATTATGAAAACTACGTTGCCCAACAGCGCAGGCACAATCCCCACGCCCCCGTGATGACCGAGCTGCAGTTCCAAGACTACTGCCGCAAACGCCGCTGCGGCGCCAACGGCGGACGCTGCTGCTAAACCGTTTGGCTTGAGTAAGGCAAAAGGCCGTCTGAAAACCTGTTTGCAAGGTTTTCAGACGGCCTTTTCAGCAGCGGAATGTGTGGCGCACGCATCAAGCCGAAAGCAAGGAAAGAGGCCGTCTGAAAACATTCAGACGGCCTCTTGTTCCGATAAATCGATGCGTTTTGACTCTGTTAAAGCTGCGCTTTCAGACGGCCTAACCGGCCGCAGGCAGCTCCATTGCCAACACCGCCTGCTTTTGCGTTTCGCGGAATTGCGCGAGTTTTTCCGCCAGCGCGGGATTATGGTTGGCGAGTAGGGAAACGGCAAACAGCGCCGCGTTGGCCGCTCCCGCTTCGCCGATGGCGAAGGTGGCAACGGGGATGCCCTTGGGCATCTGCACGATGGAAAGCAGCGAGTCTTCGCCGCGCAGGTATTTGCTCGGCACGGGCACGCCGAGCACGGGCACGGTGGTTTTCGCGGCCACCATGCCGGGCAGGTGCGCCGCGCCGCCCGCGCCTGCGATGATGGCCTGGATGCCGCGTTCGCGGGCGGTTTGGGCATATTCGAACATCAGGTCGGGCGTGCGGTGGGCGGAGACGACGCGTGCTTCATAATCGATGCCGAACTCCCGCAGCACGCGGGCGGCGTGTTCCATGACGGGCCAGTCGCTGTTGCTGCCCATGATGATGCCGATTTTGGCCATGTTTTTGCCTTTCTGTTGGGGTTGGGAAACGGTTTGCGGACGGGGCTTTCGCCTCGTTGAAGTTTCTGAAAAGGGGATGTGTTGCGCCTGTGTTCTGACGGGTCGTGTTGCCTGTGCTGTGTCTGCGTATCGGAAACCGTGTGCGTCGCGGCAAAAATGAGTTTTCAGACGGCCTCCAAGCATCGGCGCCGGGTATGTGCTGCGGGCATTCGGTAGTTTGCGGATGGCAAAGCCTGACGCAGACTGACGGGACATCGGCGGCTACGTATGTCTGCGCGATACCGCTGCGAAGCGGCGGGATACGTTTTCAGACGGCCTTTGGCAAGCGGATTATTGAAGGGTGGCTTGGCGCAGAGGTTTGCGAAAAATGAGGTTTCAGTATTTGTCGGCGTGCTGTGCAGCTTTTTTGGCGGCAGCACTGGCGGGGTAGAGGCGCATCAGTTTGCGCCAGGTGTCGCGGGCGACGTCGCGCTGCTGGATGTTCCATTGGCATTGGCCGACGGCAAACAGGGTGTCAGCGGCTTCGGGGCTGTTGCGGAAACGCGAGACGTAGCGGTTGCCGATGTTGATAACCGACTGGCAGTTGCCGAGTTTTTGGTGGCTTTGCAGCAGCAGGTGCATGCCCTGGCGGTCGGCGGGGCTGCCGCTGCCGCCGCTTTCGGACGCTTGCAGCAGGCGGGCGGCGGCGGCGTAGTTGCCGCTGCGGTATTGTTTGCGGGCGGTGGCAAGCGGGTCGGGCGCAGGAAGTGCGGCGGCGGACGGCGCGGTTTCGGCGGTGCGGATGGGCGCGGCACGGCGGTTGGGGTGTTCGAGCCGTTTGATGCGTGTTTGCAGGGCTTCGATTTGGCCGTTGAGGCGGGCGATTTCCGTGCCGAGGCTGTCGATCTGGCTTTGCAGGTCGGGTGCAGGGTAGGGGACGGCGGTTTCTGCGGATACGGTTTCGGCAGCGGGCGTATTGCCATTTTGGGGCGCGGCGGCGCAGGCGGTAAGCAGGAGGATGGCGGCAGGGAAGGGGAGTTTCATATGTCGTGCGGCGTTTTTTCAGACGGCCTCGGGGTGCGGGCGTTTGCGCAGCAGGGTAAGGCCGTCGCCTAGGGGCAGGGTGAGGGGTTCGATGCGGGTATCGTGCGGCAGGGCGGCGTTGAAGGCGCGGATAACGGGCAGGGCGGGCGGGTCGTCTTCCCGCGCCTGTTCGATAACGCGGCCGCCGAGCAGGAGGTTGTCGATGGCGATGATGCCGCCGGGGCGCACGAGGCGCAGGCAGCGTTCGTAGTAATGCGGGGTGGGGGCTTTGTCGGCGTCGATAAAGGCAAGATCGTAGCTGTCGGCGCGTCCGGCGGCGAGGAGTTCGTCGAGGGTGAAGATTGCCGGTTGCAGGTGCAGGCTGATTTTGTGTGCTACGCCCGCTTCCTGCCAAGCCTCTCGCGCGTATTCGGTGTAGGCGGCGTTGATGTCGCAGGCGGTGACGCGGCCGTGTTCGGGCAGGGCGAGGGCGACGGCGGTGCTGCTGTAACCGGTGAAAACGCCGATTTCCAGATAGTTTTCCGCGTCTGTGAGCCGAACGAGCCAAGCCAAAACGGCCGCCTGCTCGGGAGCGACGGCCATTTTGCCCATACGGTGTTGCGCGGTGCGTTCGCGCAAGCGGGCGAGGGCGGGGTGTTCGGCGGGGTTGATGCCGCGCAGGTAGGCGAGAAGCCCGGGTGTGGCGGCAGTGGCGCGGATGCTCATGCGGCGGGATTAGTCGTAGGAATAATAGGTGTAGGGTTTTTTCGCCACTTTGGCGGCGGCAAAGTCTTTTTCTTCCTCGGGATTGAGTTCGACATCCCATAAGAGGCTGCGGTTTTTCAGACGGCGTTCGGCTTCTTCGGGGTGTTTTTCTATGTATTCGTTGAGGAATTTGGTGGCGTCGGATTGGTAGTCGTACATGGTTTTTCTCCTGTTGGAAAGGGCGGCATTATAGCGGAAAGCGGCGGCTGACGAAGGGCTTTTTCCCAGTGCGAAAGGCCGTCTGAAAAGACAAAGCGGGCAAATGGTGCTATGCTTGCTGCCTTTAAATTTCAGGCATTGCGTCACGATGAAGAAAAAACTGGTTGCGGGTTTGGCGGGGCTTGCCGCGGCGGCGGCCGCAGTGGTCGGCGGGCTGCCCTATTATTTCGGCAAACAGGCGGAAACGGTGCTGGACGGGCAATACCGTCTGTTGCAGGAAAGCAGTTTTGTCACCGTTGAATCGCGCATATACGAGCGCGGCTGGTTTTCCTCCACCGAAACGATGCAGGTGCGCCTCAAACCGACGCTGCTCAACAATGCCGCCGCCTATCTGCCCGACAACCTGAAAACCGTGCTTTCCGAGCCGGTTACCGTCGTCAACCGTATTCAGCACGGCCCGTTTGCGGGTGGTTTTGCCGCCGCCAAAGTGGAAAGCGAATTTCGCTACCGCGCCGAATCGGAAAAAGTGCTGAAACGCTTTTTCGGCGACAAAACCCCCGTTTCCTTAACCAACACCATCGGTTTTGGCGGCTCAGGCCGTCTGAACCTCAGCATCCCCGCTTTCGATTACGACGAACTCTCCGGCATCGCCCTCAATTGGAAAGGCTTGGAAGGGCAGACCGACTACACCTCGGGCTGGCAGAGCTACAAAAGCGGCTACACCGCCCCCGGCCTGCACGTCAAACTGGCCGACAAAGGCGACATCGTGCTGGAAAATCTGCACATCGGCAGCGACACCTACGACAGCCCGAGCAAACTCGCCGTCGGCAGCAGCAGTTTCAAACTCAACCGCCTAGCCTTGCAATGGCAGGAAGGCTTGGACTACAACATCAAGCTCAACGAGCTGGTCAATCTCGTTACCGATTTGCAGATCGGTGCTTTCATCAACCCCACCGGCACCGTCCCCCCGTCCAAAATTACCGTAGAAAACCTGCGCTTCGACACCACCATGAACGAAGAGGGCGGCTGGGCAAGCAGCGAAGGCCGCTTCCGCTTCGACAAACTCGCCTACGGCAACGACACCTACGGCCCGCTCGACATCAACGTTGCCGCCGAACATCTCGAAGCCGCCTCGCTGCTGGCCGTCAAACGCAAGCTGGCCGAAATCGCCTCGAGAAACATGAGCGAAGACGACATCCGCACCGCCCTGCTGCACACCGCCCGTAATGAAGCCTCCGGCCTCTTCACAGGAAACCCCGTTATCAAAATCCGCACCTTCGACTTCGCCCTGCCGCAGGGCAAAATCCACGCCGACGGCCAAATCGCCTTCAACGGCCTCACGCGCGGCGATTTGGACGACTTTGCCGCCATGCTGAAAAAAACGCAGGCCGAATTCCGTTTCAACGTGCCCGAGCCGCTTTTGGAAAACATGGCCGTCAGCCAGGCGCGCAGCCTGTTTACCGTCAACCCCGAAGACGAAGCGGAAGGCACGGCAGCCGTCGACGACATCGACGAAACTCTGCGCCTGATGGTGCAGAGCACCGTACGCAACATGGCGGGACAAGGATTCCTCACGCTCGACGACAGCGGCAACATCGCCACCCACATCGACATCGCCCAAGGCCGCATGAAACTCAACGGCAAAGTGTTTGAAGCCGAACCGGAGTTCGACGATTTGGCCGACGGCGCCGATGCCGAAGCGCAGACCGAATCCGAGCCCTCCGCGTCCGGCGGATAAGCAGCCGATACCGGCATCGGGAAAGCAGGCCGCGCAGCCTGCTTTTTTGTTGCCGCAATCGGGCAAAAAGGCCGTCTGAAAACGCTTTTTGTGTTTTCAGACGGCCTTCGAATACGCATCGTCAACATCCGGTTAACGCAGCCTCTGCAAAAGCCGTCTTTATCCGCCGCTGCCGCGCTCCTACAATCCGTGCCTTTGCACACACATAAAGAAAGCATCATGAACAGCAAACCCGACAAAATGCCCGCCCTGTTTCTCGGCCACGGCAACCCTATAAACGTACTCGACCGAAGTAATCCCTTTAACCAAGGCTTTGCCCGTATCGCGCAGACCTTTGCCAAGCCCGAAGCCGTGCTGATGGTGTCGGCGCACTGGTACGGCGCGTCGCAGGAAGTGACTGAGGCGGCGCAACCGGAGCTGATATACGACTTTTACGGTTTTCCGCGCGATCTGTATCAGGTGGATTATCCCGCCCGGGGGCAGCCGCGAATTGGCGGCGCGCGTGCGCGGGCTGCTGTCGGACGAAGGCGTGCGCGGCAACCCTGATCGTGGTTTTGATCACGGGATGTGGACGGTGATGAAGCACCTGTATCCCGATGCCGGCATTCCGGTTGTCCAACTGAGCATCGACAGCCGGCTCGACGCGCGGCAGCATTTCGAACTGGCGCGCAAATTGCGGCCGCTGCGTGACGAAGGCGTGTTGGTGGCAGGCAGCGGCAACATCGTCCACAACCTGCGCCTGATGAGCCGCGAACACGCCGACCAAATCGGCACGGGCTACGCGTGGGCGTTTGAGTTTGCCTACCGCATCAACCAAGCTCTGGTACAGGGGGATAACGATACGCTGACCAATTATCTGCGTCTCGGCGATGCCGCCGCGTTGTCCGTACCCACGCCCGAGCATTATCTGCCGCTCTTGTATATTGCGGCATTGCGCGATGAGGGCGAACCGGTGGAGCTGTTCAACGACACGCTGGTTGGTGGCTCTTTAAGCATGACTTCGGTGAAAGTGGGCTGATGTGCCAAAGGCCGTCTGAAAAAAAGCATATGGGTTAAGCATCCGCCTCTAATTTGTATTATATTTTATAAAATAATTAGTTATGAATGAATCGGTGTTTAGGCAAAGTGCGGTTTGCGTCTTTTCGGCAAACGCTTACAAAAATTGATATAAATCAAAATTCATAATATCATTTTATACAATAATGGTTACTATTAGATTATATATCATGATAATATGAATCAAGTAATAAAAATCCGATCCGACCAAGCCGTGCCCGACGCCTTTCCCGAACGCCAAGCCCTGATGCCGATTTGGGGCGGCCTGCCCGTGCCGAACGGCCAATGGCAGCAGCTTTGGCGCGAGCAGGCGCAAACCGTGTTGCACGAAGACGCGCTGGCCTATTTGCACATCCCCTTCTGCGCCAACCACTGCGTTTTCTGCGGCTTCTACCGCAACGCCTGGAAAGACGACCAAAGCAAACGCTACACCGACAAAGTCATTGAAGAGCTTGCCCAAGAAGCCGAAATCCGCCAAGGCGGCGGCAAAATCCGTGCCGTTTATTTCGGCGGCGGCACGCCCACCGCCCTGCTCACCGACGATCTCGTCCGCCTTATCCGCGCCTGTTACCGATACCTGCCGCTGGCCGACGACTGCGAATTCACCCTCGAAGGCCGCATGAGCCATTTCGACCTCGACAAAGCGCAGGCCGCCATCGATGCCGGCGTCACCCGCATCTCCATCGGCGTGCAAACCTTCAACACCCACATCCGCCGCCGCCTCGGCCGCAAACACAGCGGCGAAGAAGCGGCAGCCTATCTCGAACGCTTAGGCCGTCTGAAAACCGTATTGGTGGCCGACCTCATCTTCGGCCTGCCCGGCCAAACCGAAGAAATCTGGCAAAACGACCTGCGCACCGCCGCCGCCCTGCCGCTGGCCGGACTCGACACCTACGCCTTCAACTGCTACCCCTTCCTGCCCATCAACCGCATGATAGAAAAGGGCGCGTTTCCCGCCCCCGCCGGTTTCGACACCCAGGCCGTGCAATACGCCCACACTGTCGCCTACATGGCAGATCAGGGCTGGGAACAAATCAGCAACAACCACTTCGCCTACCCCGGGCGCGGCGAGCGCAACCTGTACAACAGCCTCGTCAAATCCAACATCCCCTGCCTCGCCTTCGGCTCGGGCGCGGGCGGCAACGGCGGCGGCTACAGCTACCAGGTGCAAAGCGATCTCGAAAACTACCTCGCCACCCCCGCAGGGCAAAAAAACATCAGCCACATGAGCCGCCACAGCGACAACAAATACCTCCTCGGCCGCCTGCAGCACGACATCGAACTCGGCCGCATCGACAGCCGCCTGTTCGCCGCCCACCCCCGCGCCGCCGCCCTGCTGCGCCAATGGCAAGAAATGGGGCTCACCAACCCGCCCGATTCAGACGGCCTCATCGAATTAAACACCAGCGGCCGCTACTGGTCGCCCACCCTCACCCGCAAGCTCATGCTTGCACTTCCCGCAACCGAAGAAAAGGAGCAATCCATGCAACCCCTGTCCGAAGAACAAAAAACCGTCCTGCGCGACACCCTGGCCGAAAACCCCGGCCAAATCCTCGAAATGCTGGCCGCCAAACACCAATGCACTTTTGAGGAAATCATCAACTGCCTGCCCGCCGGCACCGTGCACCAAACCGACGGCGGCCGCTTCGTCGAAATCATGCAGGCCATAGCCGCCTGGAACGAAGCCGTCACCTTCATCGCCCACACCCCCGACGTCATCGCCGAAGTCACCGGCAAACTGCCCGACGGAAGCGTCGGCCGCGGCTTCTACAACTTCAAAGAAGCCCCCGAACCCGGCGGCATCCACGGCCACATCTACTACGAAAACTGCGCCGCCATCTACCTCGTCGAACGCCCCTTCATGGGCAAACGCACCGTCTCCCTCAACTTCATCAACCGCGCAGGCGGCGCCATGTTCAAAATCTACGTCGGCCGCGACGAAAACGGCGAACTCATAGAACGCCAAATCCAAGCCATGCGCGCCCTCTTCGGCGTCGGGGAGGCATAACATGATCACCATCTTCGGCGCCAACGGCAAAAGCGGCCGCGCCCTCATCGCCCACTTGCGCCAAAACGGCTTTTCAGACGGCCTCACCGCCGTTTTGCGCAGCAGCGAACAGGCAGACGACCCGTTTTACGCCGAACACAAAGTGCAAACCCTTACCGCCGACGTCCTCGACCTGCAAGCCTGCACCGACGCCGTCCGCCAAAGCCGCCCGACAACCGTCGTCAGCTTCGTCGGCGGCAAAAACAGCGCGGGCGTACGCAGCGACGCCACAGGCAACATCAACATCATCGACGCTCTTGCCGCCCAAGCCCCGCAGGCGCGCCTGCTGCTCGTCACCAGCATGGGCTGCGGCGAACAATACGAAGGCATGAGTGACATGTTCAAACAAGCCCTCGGTGAAGCCGTCCGCGCCAAAACCGAAGCCGAAAACCACCTGCGCCAAAGCTCCCTGCAATGGGTCATCCTCCGCCCCTGCGGCCTCGGCGACGACAAAGGCGGCAGCCACACCCTGCACACCGGTCTCACAGAAATCCCGCGCGACTACATGGACAGAAACGGCCTCGCCGCCGCCATCGCCTCCATCATCGCCGCAGAACCGTGGCCGTCTGAAACCGTCTATTCCGTCACCGCTTAAACCGCAGCGGCATAAAAAAGGCCGTCTGAAAACAGAAAACCTGCTTTTCAGACGGCCTCTTTCCGCCACCCGTCCTGCTGCCAAATCCCGTTACCGACAGTTTCCATAACGTAAAATCTGCCCGATAATCCGAACCCTTAACTAACAATACCGTTCCCGACTGAAGGCCGTCTGAAACCCTGATGCGGACTTTCAGCGAGCACAGCTTGCATAATGTATAGTGATCCAAAATAAAAAAGATACAAGGCAGCAAGCCGCAGACAGTATGAGTAATACGGCGTAAGTAACAAATTTACTGCCCAAAACCCCCGCAAGCCTTATGCTACAAGACTTTAAGCGGAGTCAAAACCTTTGAACACAAAAAATGCCCTTTTTGCG